>CAJXLH010000232.1 GCA_913055925.1 uncultured Maritalea sp.
TGTAGCCAACAAATCCTGAACGCCCCCCTTTTCCAACCCCGCCGCTCCACTCCATTTATATTGACGACAATAATTATCCACGATAAAACTTATCGCAATTAGGAGATTCACGATGAAACTAAGTGATGGCGTTGAGGCGGCGATACATTGTGCGAGCAGTTTGGCGGGGCTTGAGCCGGACGAGACCATTTCTGCGGCCGATCTGGCGCATGTTTATGGCTTGTCGTCGACCTATCTCGTCAAGCATTTGATGAAGATGGTGTCGGTGGGGATTTTGCAATCCATCCCTGGCCCAAAGGGCGGGTATCGCCTGGCGCGCGACGCGAAAGACGTAACGCTTAAAGACATCGTGTTTGCGGTAGACGGGCAATCGCCTGCATTTCGCTGCAAAGAAATTCGCCGGGCAGGACCAAAGCCCTTGCCCAGCGATGCTTACCCGCAAATTTGCGGGATAAACCGCGCCATGCTGAAAGCCGAGAAAGCATATCATGAAGCATTGGCGCAAACCTCATTGCACGACCTTGTGGTCGAGCATGAGGCGACTAGTGACGACCGCGTTTTAGCCCGAGGTTGTCAGCTGCGAGACGCAATGGTGCGCAAGCAGAACACTAATCGACCCTAATTTAGGGTCAGAAAGAACATCATGCAACAAAGACTAGACCTTGCCGCAAACGCGCCAGCGATTGCGCCAAAGCTTTATGCGCTTAATGATGCGATCGAGAACTCATCCATCAGCAAAACTTTGCTTCATTTGGTGAAAATGCGCGCGTCGCAAATCAATGGTTGTGCATATTGTTTGAACATCCATTCCGCCGAAGCGATTAAAGATGGCGATACGCATCAGCGCTACCATGTGTTGGCGGCTTGGCATGAATCAACGCTGTTCACACCAGCCGAGCGCGCGGCCCTTGCGTGGACGGACGCGCTGACGCAAATTTCAACTCAGGATGCAAGCGATGCGCTTTATACCGAGCTCACCAAGCATTATTCAGAAACTGAAATTGCAGAGCTAACCCTATTGATCAATATGATCAATTTCTGGAACCGTGTGGCGATTTCTTCGCGCATGGTCCACCCAAGCGAGGCAAAAGCCGCCTAAGCCTTTTCGCCCCCTTGCCTCAGCAATCATCCTGTTGCAGGTTGGTTGCACCAATTTCAAGGGGGCGATTATCTCTTCCCAATTCTCAGCGAATGACATTCCAGCGCGCGAAAAACTTCGTGGCCATTTGGCGATGATTTTGTTCTCGATGCTCATTGCCGCGTCGTTCTCATTTGGCGCGCTCGCTGCGCCGCATATCGATCCGGCAGCCCTTAGCGCCGCGCGGTTCATTTTGGCGGCCATCGTTATGGGTGTGATCGCGGGATCGCTCGGCGTTGAGCTTTCCGGCGCCAAAGGTGTTTTACCCAAAGCACCGTGGCGCTTTTTGCTCCTTGGCGCGCTTATGGGCGTTTATTTCGTCACCATGTTCGAAGCGCTCAAGATCGCCTCACCTGTTTCTACAGGCGCTGTTTTTACCCTGATGCCGATGATTTCTGCTGGCCTTGGCGTTGTGTTTTTATCCCAACGTGTGTCGCCGCGCATGTTGATCAGTCTAGTGATCGCAGCTTGCGGTGCCATATGGGTGATTTTTCGCGGCGACATCAACGCCATTCTTGCTTTCAACATCGGCAAAGGAGAGTTGATCTTTTTCGTCGGCGTTATTGCGCACGGCGCTTACGCGCCTCTCGTGCGGAAGTTTAATCGCGGCGAACCTGTATTGATGTTTTCGTTTTGGACATTGTTAGCCTGCGCGATTTGCTTGTGTATTTACGGCGCATGGGGCATTGCGGATACCCAGTGGCTCAACCTGCCGCCTGTCGTTTATTGGGCAGGCTTATACCTCACGCTTTTCACAACGGCACTCACCTTTTTCTTGCTGCAATATTCTAGCCTGCGGCTCCCCGCCTCAAAAGTCATGAGCTATGGCTATCTCACCCCAAGCTTCATCATTCTGATCGAAGGGTTCAGCGGACGCGGCTGGGTGCACCCAAGCGTTGCCTTGGGCGCCCTCGTTACCGTAATGGGGCTTATTGTTTTAGCGTTCGCGCGCGAAAGCTAGTCAATCTTCAAAAGCGAAGTGAAGAGATTTTCCAGATAGGCTTTTGTTTTTTCAAACTGGTCTGGATTATCGATGTTTTCGCCAAGCACCAATCGCACCTGCACGTCGAAATCAGCATAGTGCTGAGTCGTCGCCCAGATAGAGAAAATCAAATGCTTAGGATCCACCCGTTTGATTTTGCCCTCATCCATCCATTTGGTCATGATCTTTGCTTTTGTTTCTAAAAGCGCGTTGATCTCACCCTCTAGGATCGGCTTGATACGCGGTGCACCTTGAATAATCTCGTTGGCAAACAACCGGCTTTCACGCGGAAAGTCTCGGGTCATCTCAATTTTGCGTCGCACATAATTCAAGATCTCTTCAAGCGGATCACCTTCAGGATCCAGCTCTTTCATCGGGTCGAGCCAGCTTTCCAAAAGCCGTGCCAGAAGCGTTTCGTGAATCGCCTGTTTGGACTTGAAGTAATAAAGCAGGTTCGGCTTAGACATGCCGGCTGCTTCAGAAATCTGATCAATGGTTGATCCGCGGAAGCCATTTCGAGAAAACACATCAAGTGCGGCTTCCAAAATCTTTTGTTCATTCGCGCGTTGGATGCGCGTTTTACGCTGCGGTTTTTCGCTGCCCGTTAGGCTCATTTATCGTCCCCAACCGAAAGACCTACGCCGCGCAGAATAATCTTTTTTACATCGCGCGTCGCAGCTTCCCATGCATCGTCATCAAACGCTTGCCCGTCGTTTAGCGTTTCGACCTGATGAACGAAATCAGCATAGTGCTGCGTTGTGGCCCAAATCATATATAGAAGGTGCTTTGGATCAATCTGATCCATCAAACCTTCGTCAATCCAGCTCTGAATAACGGCTTCGCGCGAAATCGTCCACTCTTTTAGCGTTGTCTCCAAATAGTCTTGGATAATTGGGGCGCCGTGCATCACTTCATTCGCCCAGACTTTTGACCCATTTGGATGCGCTCGAGAGATTTCCATTTTCTTGTCGATATAGCTGGCCAAGGCGCTCGCTGGATCTTGATTTTGATCGAATGAATCCGCAGCTTCGAGCCAGATATCAAAGATGTTTTGCACCACTTGAGAATAGAGCGCTTCTTTGGTTGGAAAATAATAGTGCAAATTGGCTTTTGGGATACCTGCAAGATCAGCAATTACTTGGGTTGTCGCGCCCCTAAACCCATAATCTGCAAACATTTTTTCCGCTGCAACTAAGATCGCTTCTTTCTTTTTATTGCGTGTTGCGCTCTGTTTAAAATTGCTACCGTCGGCCACTGATTTACGAACCCTTTTTACGTTTAGGAATTGCACATTTTGGCGTTTCAAAATTGACCTAAAAATAAACTTGACCAATTGGTCAGATTGGTTAATGTTTTATCATCTAGTCAATTTTTGGCGTACCACATTATGTGCCCTACTCCAAATATTGCGAAGCCGCAGCGAACGAGAGGGGGGAGGTGCGGATATGTCTGATGCCACAAATGTACCTAACGATCTAAACGCGTTTTGGATGCCTTTTACGGCAAACCGACAGTTTAAGAAACAGCCGCGCATGTTCGTCGGCGCAAAGGACATGCATTACACCACTGCCGATGGTCGCGAAGTGCTGGATGGCACTGCCGGGCTTTGGTGCTGTAATGCGGGCCACTGCCGCCCCAAAATCACCGAGGCTATTCAAAAGCAAGCCGCCGAGTTGGACTATGCCCCTGCCTTTCAGATGGGTCACCCAAAGGCATTTCAGCTTGCGACGCGCCTAACTGACATTTCGCCCGACGGCATGGACCATGTGTTTTTCACAAACTCAGGTTCTGAGTCTGTGGATACGGCCCTCAAAATCGCCCTCGCCTATCAACGTGTGAAGGGTGAAGGCACCCGCACCCGCTTGATTGGTCGGGAGCGCGGCTATCACGGTGTGAACTTTGGTGGCATTTCTGTTGGTGGCATCATGCCGAACCGCAAGATGTTCGGTACGCTGCTCACTGGCGTTGACCATTTGCCGCACACGCACTTGCCAGACCAAAACAGTTTCACGCGCGGCATGCCTGAGCATGGCGCGGACCTTGCTGATGAACTAGAGCGCATCGTCGCACTACATGATGCATCAACCATTGCGGCCGTGATTGTTGAGCCAGTTGCTGGCTCCACCGGCGTTCTTATTCCACCGAAGGGCTATTTGCAGCGCTTGCGCGATATTTGTGACAAGCACGGCATTTTGCTGATCTTTGATGAAGTGATCACGGGTTTTGGCCGTTTGGGTTCAAACTTTGCAGCACAGCATTTCGACGTGATGCCGGACATGATCACAACAGCCAAAGGCCTCACCAACGGTGTGATCCCAATGGGCGCCGTTTTCGTGCGCGATGATATCCATGACGCCTTTATGAATGGCCCAGAGCATTTGATCGAGTTCTTCCACGGCTACACCTATTCAGGCAACCCGATTGCCAGCGCGGCGGGCCTCGCCACGCTTGAAACCTATGAAGAAGAAGGCCTTCTTTCTCGCGGCCAAGAGATTGGCCAATATTGGGAAGACGCCCTGCACTCTCTGAAAGATGCGAAACACGTTATCGA
>CAJXLH010000233.1 GCA_913055925.1 uncultured Maritalea sp.
TTGTAAAAGCCACCCTTGAATCGGTCGGCTATCAAACTCGCGATTTGCTCAATGCGATGAATGCCGATTTCGGCGGCAACATTGAACGGCTTCGTGTCGATGGCGGCATGACCGCATCGAACTGGACAATGCAGTTCCTCTCTGACATTTGCCAGGTACCTGTCGACCGACCGACAAACTTAGAAACCACAGCCAAAGGCGCCGCCTACCTTGCGGGTTTGCAACTCGGCCTATGCCCCGAACCGTCCGAAATGATGGACAAATGGGACCTTGAGCGCCAATTCACGCCCGCGCAGTCAAAGGACTGGGCGAATGACAAATATGCTGGCTGGCAAGATGCCGTGAACCGAACGTTGGTGAATAAAGGGGGCTAAGCCCCCTTCTTGGCGCTAACTATGTCGCGCTAGGGCCTTGATCACTTGTTTGACGGTTAGTCGTCCGATCTGCTTGCCATCTTCAGCGTTGACGCCAACCCAATCATGCTCGGCAAACAGCGGCAAGACATCCTCACAACAAGCGCCAACCTCAACGGCAGAAGCGCAGCGTTCGAAATCTCCCACTTCCATGATCGTTTGCACATGGATGGCGCGGGCACGGTTTACGTCAGCAACAAACTCTTCAACATGCGGGTTTGCCGGGTTAAGAACCACTTCCTCCGGGCGACCCGATTGAATAACTGCGCCATCTTGCAAAACCGTCACCTGATCGCCGATCTTGAGAGCCTCATCAAAATCATGCGTAATGAAGAGAATGGTTTTGTTGAGGTCTTTTTGCAGCGCGAGCAATTCGTCTTGCATCCCGGAACGAATGAGTGGATCGAGCGCTGAGAACGCTTCATCCATCAAAAGGATGTCTACATCCATCGCCAACGCGCGCGCCAAACCAACACGTTGTTGCTGACCACCAGACAATTGATGTGGGCGTGATGCTTCATAACCTTCAAGGCCGACCTTTGCGATCCATTCCTCGGCTGTCTTTAGTCGTTCGGTTTTTTCAACGCCACGAATTTCCAAGCCATAAGCCACATTGTCGATGACACTTCGATGCGGCAACAACCCGAACTTTTGGAAGACCATCGCGATTTCTGTACGACGAAACTGGCGCAGTTCATCCATATCCATTTGCAAGACATCGCGCCCGTTCACTTCAATGGTGCCGGCAGTTGGATCGATCAAACGATTCACATGCCGAATAAGCGTCGACTTGCCAGAACCAGAGAGTCCCATCACCACATGCAACTCGCCTTCAGCGACATTCAAGTCGACATTATTGAGGCCAATCACATGCCCAGTGTCAGCTTGCAGATCGTCTTTGGATGCACCAGCTTGCAATTGCGCCAGTACTTCATCAGGACGCGGTCCAAAAATCTTAGTCACACCGCGCAAAGCAATTTTGCTGTTCGCCATTAGCTTCGCTCCCCAGTGACGCCAATTTGGGCTTGCAGCTGCTTGCCAAAGGCTTGTGTGATGCGGTCAAAAATGATGGCCAACACCACAATGCCCAAGCCAGCCAAAATGCCGCGAGAGACTTCTAAACGGCCAATGCCCTGAAGAACTTGATAACCAAGGCCACCTGCACCAATCATCGAGGCAATAACCACCATTGCTAGTGCCATCATTGTGGTCTGGTTGATCCCAGCCAAAATTGTGGGAAGGGCCAATGGAATTTGCACGCCAAACAAACGTTGACGCGGGCTAGCACCAAAAGCCTGCGCGGCTTCAAGTACGTTGGATGCGACTTGGCGAATGCCTAGATCCGTCAAACGAACAAGCGGCGGCGCCGCATAAATAATCGTCGCCAAGAGCGCCGGAATTTTGCCGGGTCCAAATATCATGACGGTCGGGATCAAATAAACAAAACTCGGCATGGTTTGCATGAGATCAAGAATAGGCGTCACGACACGCCGCAAAATCTCCGAACGTGCCATCGCGATACCAATTGGAAGGGAGACCACAATCGCAGTTATCGTCGCCGCAATCATGAGCGCCATCGTCTTAATCGCGTCTTCCCAAAGTTCCATGACCCCGAGGAAAATCAGTGACACCAGCACGACGGTCGGCAATGGCCAACGGCGTGTGGCCAAATAGGCAAGACCGGTAAAAAAGGCGATGATCAACCACCAGGGGATCGCCAATAAGCCTGCTTCAATGCTGTTTAAAAGCCACAAAAGCGGCATTGCTGCCGCTTCAAACTGATCACCCCAATGAATGACAATCCACTCAAGCCCATTATCCAGCCATAGCCGGATAGGACGCGTTTCAAAAATCTCTGGAAACATACCACCCCAAAAGCACTGCCCGACTTATCCAGCCGGGCAATGCATATTTATTTAGTTCAAGCTTGCTTTTACTTTGTCCGCAACATCGGCAGGTACCCAATCTGCCCAAACAGCTTCTTGTGTCTTCAAGAAGTTTTCTGCTGTTTCTTCGGCTGAAGCTTTGTTTTCAGAACCCCAAGACAATAGTCCGCTGACTTCAACATTGGTCAATGCAGCTTTTGAGATGTAATCCGAAACAACAGGCGCCTCAGCTGGCAACCACGCAGCAACGCCTTTGATCACAGGTGGCGTTGGCCAATCTGTTTTGCCTGGGTTTGCACAATCGGCAGAACCGTTACACGCGAAGATCTCTGGATCGTGCGCTGGCATTTCGAGTTTCACCATATCGTATTTGCCCATCAAGCTTGTTGGGCCCCAATAGTAAAACGCGATTGGGTCTTTTTTCACGAATGCGCGATTGATCGCAGCGTCCAAGTTGCCGCCTGAGCCCGGTGAAAACAGATTGAATGTTTCTTCAAGTCCGTGTGCCTTGAACAAGTTCGCATTTGTGATCTCACATGCCCAACCTGGAGGGCACGAATAGAACCGGCCTTTTGAGCTGTCTTCTGGATCGGCAAACAATTCAGCAAAGTTCGCCAAATCGTCAGCTGATTTCAAACCAGGATTGGCATCGGCCACATATTTTGGGATCCACCAACCTTCAACCGCACCATCAGAAATCGCGGCACCAAGGCTGGCCACTTTGCCTTCTGATTCAGCTTTAGACCAAATGTCGACAATTGACCCGGTCCAAAGCTCAGGCGCCAAGGCGGGCTTGCCTTTTGCTAGCATTGAAGATGATGTCGGCACTGTGTCACCCGCGACAACCTCAACATCACAACCAAAGCCGTCACCCAAGATTTTGGCGTGAATATGCGCCAACGCGGCCGCTGATGGCCATGACATTTCTGCAATATCGATCTTTTTGTCGGTATCACATGCGGCAGCTTGTGCGGTCGATGTAAAACCGACCAATCCCGCTGCAAGCGTTACACCCGCTAGTACTTTTTGAACTGTGCTAGACAAGACGAATTCTCCCGTTGTTCTCACGTCTGGTTGAGAGCATAAGTGTCCCAAAGTTAGTCGTCAAATGTAATTCGAGCACACATCCACGTGAACAAAACAGGAATATATATTCGTTTTTCAAATACAGTTTGAATTCAAATATTCTCAAGATCTTCCAAAGTAAATTTGGTTGGAACTTTTTTATTTCACGATTTGTGCATCAAATTATTTGATACGCAAATATACATAAAACTGTATTGTCTTTTTTCTTGATTTTTACTGATCGAATAAAGGCAACCAAACGCGCCAAATCTCTTCATGATTTGCCAAAAAGTCAGCGGCAACTGCTTCCGCGCTGATGTTTTGGTCGACCATTTTCGCCAATAGCTGATTCATAATTGCGATCGGCATTTGCGCTTTGCGCACATAGGGGATGAGCTCTGGCGCATCTCCTCGCACCCAATCTGCGACAACAAGATTGATCACTTCGATTGGATAAGCGCTTTGAGCTGCGTTGGCACAGTCTTGACGCCCATAACAGGCATAAGCCTCGGCATCGTAAGCACCCATTGCAATGGGCTTCACATCCAATTGTGCGAGCAACGCGTTTGGCTGCCAATAGTAAAAGACCATTGGCTCGCTAGTCGCGCTCATTTGGCCGATCAATTGGTCCATTTCAATCCGGTTTTGCGGTTCAATCACATCAAATGCGCCAAACAAACCCAGTGACTTAAGCATATTGCGATTAATCAGCGCGCACGCCCACTCTTTTGGACAGCTAACAAATTTCGGCTTTCGCGTGCTTTGATAAAGCTCGCTCATGTCTTTTAGGTTTTCAATGGAAGCCAAAGCCGGAAAATCTTGCACAACTTTTGCAGGGATAAACCATCCTTCAATTTGCGTGACATCATATGTTGGACCGCCAGTAAACGCAGCGCGCGCTTCAACTGTTTGGTTCCACTTTTCCGCCACGCGCGTCGGCCACATTTCAGGGATAAGCGTTGGGCGCTGCGTTGTTTTAAGGGTTGTCGTGACCGATTCAATGTCCGACACGACAATCGAAACATCACAGTTCAGTTGGCTTGCCAAAAGTTGCGCATGAACATGCGCCAAGATGGTTGCAGAAGGCCATTGCAAATCAGCAATTTCGATTTTTTTGCCACCACACCCGACATCTTCCGCCGATTGTGCAAAACTGGAAGAAATTGTTGGCATCGTAGCCAACAACATGAACGGAACGAGCAGACATTGCTTTATCCAACGTATCCGTGATTGCAACAATGACCGTCTCAACGCAGCCTGCTCCTCTATTTCCGCTCCCCCGATTGTCGGGCAATGAACGCTAACT
>CAJXLH010000234.1 GCA_913055925.1 uncultured Maritalea sp.
CGATCAAACGGCTATCGGAAACACGAACTCGGTCGAACGATCCCTCGGGAAGAACGAGTTCCAGCAGGGTCGGCGCCAGCAAAACCAAAAGCAACAATGCACCGATCGCAGGCACGATAAACCGCAACGCCAAAATGACTTTTGACCGCCATTTAATCCGTTTGATCATGTCCGCAGGCATGATGGCCTGATTTTGGTTAGCGCGCCCCATCATTGGCAAAATTTATCAGCTATGGGCGAAAATGTCTGTTTCGGGCCAGCCGGCAAGATCAAGTTCAACGCGTGTTGGCAAAAAGTCGAAGCAAGACTGTGCCATTTCCAATCGGCCTTCGCGGCGCAACATGCGATCAAGATGGCGTCTAAGATCGTGCAAATACAACACATCGCTTGCCGCATATTCCAATTGAGCTGTGCTCAATTCATCTGCGCCCCAATCCGAACTTTGTTGTTGCTTGGACATATCGACGTTCAAAAGCTCGCGACTAAGATCTTTTAAGCCATGACGATCAGTGTATGTGCGGACCAATTTTGATGCAATTTTGGTGCAATAGCTTGGCGTGGTCATTGTGCCAAAAGCGTTGTAAAGCGCTGCAATATCAAACCGAGCGAAATGGAAAAGCTTTGTTCGTTCGGTGTCGGCCAAAAGCTTTTGCAGGTTGGGCGCTTCTGTTTGTCCTTGTTCGATTTGCACCACATCCGCCGTGCCATCGCCAGGCGAAAGTTGCACGACACAAAGCCGGTCACGAAGCGGGTTCAGCCCCATCGTTTCGGTATCGATGGCCACTTGGCGTCCATAATTATCCAAGTTTGGTAGATCGCCTTTGTGCTGCCGAATAGTCATCCATTGCCTCGTTGTCTTTTTGATTAAGTGCTTTGCAACACATACCCTTTTTCTGGTTGCTTGAAAACGTTCAATTGCGCCGGGCCGCGATAGACAAATTGGCAAGGTATAACCTACGGGACTTAGTTTGCGTTTGGCGATTTTGCAGATAATGTGGGCGTTGAGGGTGCTCAGCTTAGCATCTTTGGCAAAAGTTATAGGGGAAGTATATGCTCAAAGAATTCAAGACCTTCGCCATGAAGGGCAACATGGTGGACTTGGCCGTTGGTGTGATCATCGGCGCGGCCTTCGGCGCAATTGTCGGTTCATTGGTCGACGATGTGTTTATGCCAATCATTGGTTTGTTGCTCGGTGGTACCGATTTTTCAAACCTCTTCATCGTTCTAAAAGATGAAGCTGCTGGCAACTACGCCACATTGGCAGCCGCGCAAGAAGCGGGTGCGGTTACCGTCAATATTGGTCTATTCATCAACGCGGTTGTGAAATTCCTCATCGTGGCATTGGCATTGTTCTTTGTGGTGAAGGGCATCAATTCCATGAAGAAAAAGGAAGAAGAAGCACCAAAGGCACCACCCGCGCCTTCAAAAGAAGAAGCGCTGTTGACCGAAATTCGCGATCTTTTGGCGAAAAAGTAGTTCTTCAAGACAGAGTTTGGATGGGCGCGTTTATCGCGCCCATTTTTGTGCCCAGGAATGAGAGAATAATGCTTAGGCCTTGGCCAAAATCTCATCCACAAACTGGTCTGCAACCACATGCGGCAATGCGTTTTGGGTCTGCGCGTGGGTAAGAATTTGGTCGGTGGTGGTCGCTAGGGTTTCGACTTTTTCGTTCACCCACGCAGCATCTGAGATCTTTAAAATTTCTGCCGCCACATTGATGATGCCGCCGCCATTGACCACATAATCTGGTGCATAAAGAATGCCCTTGTCGTGCAGCTTTTGTCCCGCTGTATTGTCCACCAACTGATTGTTAGCGGCACCCGCCACGACTTTTGCTTTTAGCTTTTCGATATTGTCAGAAGACAAAATAGCGCCCATGGCACACGGGGCAAAAATGTCTGCGTCTTGGGTATAAATTTGATCCGGCGCGACAACCGACGCGTCGAACCGCGAAGTCGCCTCTTCAATCGCTTGGTCGTTGATGTCGGTCACGATCAAATGCGCACCAACATCATGCAAGAATTGGCACAAGTGCATACCCACATGGCCCAAGCCCTGCACCGCAATGGTGCGCCCCCTTAGTTCGCTGCTTCCTAACCCAAATTTTGCTGCAACCTGCATGCACAAAAACACGCCGCGCGCAGTTACGGGCGACGGGTCGCCGCTGCCGAATTCGCCTTGTTCAAGGCCTGCTGCGTAGCTGGTAAACTTTGCAGCCTCAGCGATATCTTCAACCGAAATACCGACATCCTCTGCGGTGTAGTATTGGCCGTTAAATGAATCAACGAAACGCCCAAACGCTTGCATAAGTTCGGGGGTTTTGTCCGTTTTGGGGTCTGCGATGATGACTGACTTACCACCACCCAAAGGCAAGCTTGCTGCGGCGTTTTTGTAGGTCATGCCTTTTGCTAGACGCAGCGCGTCGGTTTTGGCCAGCTCAAGATCGTCGTATGCAAACATGCGGCAACCACCGGCGGCAGGTCCAAGCTTGGTGCTGTGCACCGCAATGATCGATTTTAAACCGCTGACTTCGTCATGTGCATAGATCACACGCTCATAGCCCGGCGCGTCGAGCTGTTCGAATTTCATAACCCAGATCCCCAAAAACTTTTGTTTTTGCTTCTTTTGCCCGTCCGCACCCCTTGCGTCAACAGGGGCGAGCTAAGATCGTCTGACAATCTGATGGAATCAATACGAAGGTATTAGGGCGGCTCGCTTAACAGGGTAGCTTCAAACGGGATATCGGTTGGCGATCGCAGCAATTGCCTAAACTTGGGCTGAATCGAGCACTTATTTCTGAAACACGCCGTCGCTGAACAACAGCTCATAAGCCTCGGGGTCGTAAAACGCCAAAAGTTCGCGTGCAAAAGTACTTGCGTCGACACCTAAAACCTCTGCCCAATCCCGATATCGGTACTGAGGAATTCTGCCGCGCCCATTTTCCAGTTGAGAGATGAAAGTGTAATACTCCAATTGAAGTTGGTTAGCCATTTGTCGTTGAGACAAACCACGTTCTTCGCGCATTTTTTTGAGCCATAGTCCAGCTTCACGCCGAAGCGTGCTGGTCGGTTTTCTTTCTAAACTGAGAGTTGGCGACATTTTACTTTCCAAAACAAATTCATGCGCTTAGATGCACAATGAGCAGTATATTCGCCTGTACAGTAAATTGCATTGTTTGTCGGCGTCAATGGAAATGGTGTGAGATCTCTGTTCTGAGCCGCGCCAAACGATAAAAAAGCCGCGACGGTGAGGTCGCGGCTTCTTGAGAATGACAATTTAAGCGCCTTATTCTTCAACAGATTGTAGGCTTGCGAGATAAGCAATTACGTTTGCACGGTCTTTTTCTTTTTTGAGGCCGGCAAAAGTCATTTTTGTCTTCTCGATGAAGTCTTTAGGCTTGGTCAAAAACGCATCCAAATTCGCGATATCCCAAATCACGCCTTCTTCTTTTTTGGCCAAGAGTGTCTTGGAATATTTAAAGCCTTCACTTGAGCCAATCTCAACGCCGAAAAAGTCATTTAGTTGAGGGCCAACACCGTTTTTCGCCTTGTCACCGACCTTGTGACAAGCTTTGCATTTCGCAAAAACAGATTTGCCCTTTTTGACATCGCCAGCGGCGAGTGCTGCTTCGATTTCGGCTGCGCGATCGAATTCTGTTGTGGCGTTTTGAGCGAACGCCGGAGTGGCCAAAGTGCCCAAGGCAAGTACGGCCGATAACGCGATAGTTTTCAATCTCATAATGAGCCTTCTTTTCTTCGTCATGTTTATCCAGTTTCTCGCGCGTTCTAGCAAAAAACGCAAAGCGGCAATTTGATGCAGCTCAAATAAATCAGCACTTTGTGACTGTTTTTGATCAGATGTACAAATTTTGTCGCTTGATTGTTGTCAAATTGATCTAGGACAAAGTCTTGAGAAATATCAAGGCGTATTGAAGCCGTGAAACCAATGCTGGAATCACGATGAACACCCAACCGCACAATCAAAAGCAGATCTCAGGCATGCGCGACGTATTGCGCATTGTGGCTGAGTTTTTGGCCGTGATTGCAGTCGTTTTTGCGCTGACACAGCCCGTGATTGCGCAACTTTCAGATGAGTTTGGCATTGTGTGCGGCGAGGATGGCGCCGTCATTGTTCTGACAAACACCAATCAAGATGCAGCCGTAGGTCAGCATCGTAATTGTGATGATTGTCTTCATTGCATGATTGGTTTGGATCGGGTGTTGGACCTAACGCCAAACGACAGGGTGTTGATGCGCTTCCCCGCAGTCGACGCCATCGTCGCGGATGGGTTTAACGCGCCCTCCAGCAGCTTATGGACTGGGCAGTCTCGCCAACGCGGGCCGCCAATGTTTTCAGGTACTCAGTGTATGACTAGTTCAATTGCAAGCCGCTTTGTGGGAGTGCTCTCATGAAGCAACACCTCAAATCTCTTCCGCCATTTTTGCTGCTTTCCATCCTAGTGATGGCACTGGTGCTGAATGCGAGTAACGCATTCGCGCAAGCTAGCCGCCCGGTTCTTGAAAAATTTCTACCAAAAGTTGAAGCGCAGTTTTTCGCAAGCGAAGCGACCGCTTATGGTGCCATTCAAAATGATGTGCCTGTTGCGCCGATTTTAAACGGTGATGAGATCATCGGTTACACGTTCATCACATCAGACTTTGTTGGCACA
>CAJXLH010000235.1 GCA_913055925.1 uncultured Maritalea sp.
GTGCGTGAAGCCCATGGGCAAATAAGAGCCACCACAAGGTGATATCTGCCTCTTTCGGCTTTGAAGGCTTGTTCACCGTTCGGGCCGGGCTGGCCATCTGGTGTTATCCAGTCGCGGAAGGACGAGGTCTGGCGAATGAAGCGGCCATCATCGTCCTTGTTTTGTACGGGATGCCAATCGGCATCCCATTTCCCATTTACCAGCATTTATGCCTCCAGCGCCTTAAAACGCGGCTTGCCGTTTTGTACCTGTAAACTAAAGACACCATCACCCAACAAGGCCTGAACGATCAGTGCAACCGCCCAAAATGCAGGGAACTCCCAGCCGCCATTCGGTGCTGAAAACAGCCATCCATTGGCGCCGTGAACAAAAATGATTGACCCCAAGAGAATGGGCACAAGCGCCAGGCTGACCCAACGCGTCATGAAGCCAGCAACAAGCGCCGCAGCGCCGACCAACTCTGCGGCGATGGTGAGATAGGCGACAAAGCCGGGCAGGCCAAGAGAAGAGAAGAACCCAGCGGTGCCTGCAGGGGTAAAGACGAAGATCTTTAGCGCTGCGTGAGCCAAAAACAATGCAGCGAGTGTGATGCGCAACAAAAAGGCTGCGAGTTCATGTTGATTAGTCATTTTATTTTCCTTTGCAAATTGACGTTATGGCTCTGTTCTATTTTTCTCCATCCAGGAGATAAATATGTTAAAAGGGGAGTAACTATCGCCAAATTGGAGATAATATGGATCGACTAACTCTTATGCGTTCTTTCAAGGCTGTGGTTGAACGAGGCACATTTGCCGCTGGCGCCGAATACTTGGATTTATCTAATCAGCAGATATCCAAACATGTGGCTGCCCTTGAGCAAGAAGTAGGCGTTCGATTATTGGAGCGAACGACAAGAAGGCTAGCGCTCACAGAAATGGGACGGCAGTTCTATGAGGGCGCAATTGAATTGTTGGCCCGCCAAGACGAGCTTTGGTCGTCGATGAACGAAAGTCAGAAAAACGTTGCTGGCCAGCTGCGTTTGACCGCGCCCCAGTCATACGGCGACTTAGTGTTGGCGCCGTTGCTTCCCGCATTTCTTGAAAGTAATCCTAATATTCAGCTTCGTTTGAATCTTACCGACAGCTATGTCGATTTGATTGAAGCAAAAGTAGATGCGGCCGTACGCATTGGTGAGTTGAACGATAGCAGTCTTGTTGCAGCCAAAATTGGTGAAACATCATTGGTGTTTGTTGCGTCACCAGACTATCTTGAACGCGTCCCTCCACCAAAACGGCCAATCGATCTTCAAGACCATAAAACAATTGTCGACAGGAACTACCGCGGGCGGCAACGTTGGCGTCTTTTCGAAAACGGCCAAGAAACAAGGATCGCTGTTGATCCCCATATAGAAGTGAACAGTCCAGTGGCAGCAAAGCAATTTGCGCTTGCTGGTCAAGGCATTGCAATGTCGCCGAGTTTTATGGTTCAAGACGAGTTATCTCAAGGCAGGTTGGTTTCTGTTCTCAATGAAATGAGTCCGTCACGACTTGGCATTTATGTTGTCTATCCTAGCGGAACTCACCTTTCACCAAAGGTCCGAGCATTTGTTGACTTCATGAGATCAGCGTTGTGATCAGCTTGATTTCGGTCAATATCCAAAACCATTCGTTGCGATAAGCTACAGAGGGATGAACGAGAGTGAACAGGCAATGCAACCTGCAATTGGACAATTGGCATTTCGCACGAAGGAATTGACCAAAACCTACGGTTCAGGCGCAGCGGCTGTGCATGCCTTGCGCGGCGTGGATATTGAAATTCCTGCAGGCGAAATGGTTGTGTTGCTTGGTCCCTCGGGTAGCGGTAAGTCCACTCTGCTCAATATTCTCGGCGGCTTGGACGATGCAACTTCTGGGACAGCGCATTTCTTTGACCAAGAAATTAGCAGGATGAACGAGCGTCGCCTCACTTTCTATCGCCGCGAGCATGTGGGCTTTGTTTTTCAATTCTACAATCTGATGCCAAGCCTAACGGCTAAAGAAAATGTGGAACTTGTCACTGAGATCGCGAGTAACCCGATGGATGCAGAAGAAGCTCTCGCAATGGTTGGCCTTAAAGAACGCATCAATCACTTTCCAGCCCAGCTGTCAGGTGGTGAACAACAGCGCGTCGCCATCGCACGCGCTGTCGCCAAACAGCCGACAGTTATGTTCTGCGATGAGCCGACGGGGGCGCTTGATAGCGCGACCGGTCGTTCGGTTCTCAACGTGCTTCAAGATGTTAATCAAAATCTCGGCACAACGGTCATGATTGTCACACACGCTGCTGCAACAGCTGCGATGGCAGATCGTGTGATCCATTTCGCTGATGGCGATGTTCGCGAGATCATCGAAAACCGAGCCAAGCTCACCGCCGACGAAATTGAGTGGTAGCTTATGTTTTCTGCGCTCGACAAAAAGCTCCTCCGCGACCTTAACCGCATGAAAATGCAGGCAATCGCAATTGGTTTGGTCATCGCGGTTGGTGTTGTCGTTCTTGTGATGATGGATGGTCTATTTAACTCGATCAGCGTCACAAAGGAAACTTACTACGATCGGTACCGATTGGCGGAAGCGTATGCACCGGCGGTGCGTGCGCCAAATCATGTGCTGCGAAACCTAGAAGCGATACCTGGTGTCGATAATGTAACAGGACGCATTCGCGGTGCTGGGTTGATTGACTTGCCGCAAGAAGATGTTCCCATTTCGACAACTGTTCTATCGTTACCCAGTCATGGTCGGGCATCTTTGAACAATGTTTTCCTCGCGGAAGGCGGCGAGGTGGACCCAGCGCGTGAAAATCAAATTCTCCTTCTTCGTTCTTTTGCCAAAGCTCACGGCCTTGCGCCGGGTGACAAAATCGATGCGACGATTAACGGGCAAAAAAGAACACTAGAAATTGCTGGATTAGCGCAATCACCGGAGTTTCTAATTTCATTTGCTGCCGGCGAACTGGCACCCGACGACAAGCGATTTGCGGTCGTTTGGATGAATGAATCCAGCCTTGCTGCAGTGTACGATTTGAAGGGCGCGTTTTCTGAAGCGCTTTTTAAACTGACGCGAAGCGCAGTGCTACCTGAAGTGCTCGACCGCGCAGATTTGATTTTGGAGGACTATGGCGGAACAGGCGCATTTGGGATCGAAGATTTGCCCTCAAACCGCTTTCTCACTGAAGAAATAAACGGGCTAGCAACTCAGTCAAAAGTATTGCCGCCAATCTTTTTGGCGATCGCAGCGTTTCTGCTCAACATCGTGATTTCAAGGATGATTCAATCCGAGCGCGAGCAAATCGGTTTGCTCAAGGCATTCGGTTATTCCTCGTTTGAGGTTAGCGCTCACTATTTTAAGTTCGTTCTCGCAATTGCGGCTGGCGGTGCGCTGTTTGGCTGCCTCATTGGGGTTGCTGTTGGCAGGTCCTACGCAGATCTGTTCCAAGTCTATTACAAGTTCCCGTTTTTGGTATTTCAGGTCGATCCGCAAGCATTCGCAATTGGCATGTTGGTCAGCATTTTTACTGCGTCTGCAGGCGCGCTGTTTGTTCTACGAAATGTCTTTGCGCTAACACCGGCCGTCGCAATGAGGCCTCCAGCCCCATCTGACTATTCGCGGTCAGGAAACATTCTCGCAGTATTGCGCCACCTTTTGGATCAACCAACAAGAATGGTTGTTCGGCGCGTTGCACGACATCCGGGGCGAGCCTTTGGCGCTGCACTTGGCGTTGGTGCAGGAATGGGCTTGTCCGCTGCCTCCCTTGGCTTACTCGTCACATTCACAAACATCATTGATCAATCGTTCGACTATGTTGATCGGTCCGATATGACCGTGATTTTTGCCACACCCAGATCAAAAGACACGCTTTTCGAACTCAACTCAATAGATGGTGTGCTGCAAACCGAACCGTTCAGATCAGTGCCGGTGGTGTTCCGAAACGGCCTCCATTCTCACAAAGGGGCGCTCACAGGGTTGATCGATCAGCCTGAGCAGTTTCGTGCGATAGACAAAGAACTTCGTCCAATACTAATGCGCGATGACGGCATTATCATAGCCAAAGCGCTCTCGAAGAAGCTCAATATCCTGCCTGGACAACGCCTTGACGTTGAGGTGCAAGATGGCGCACGCCCGCAATTTTCATTGCCCGTTGTTGGCATTGCCGAAACGCTTTCCGGTGCGCCAGCATATATTCAACTGGACGCACTCAATAAGGCACTTAAACAACCAAATCAGATATCTGGTGCATATTTGAAAATCGACGAATTATTGCAAGGGCCGATCTACGACAAATTGAAATCAATGCCTGTTGTTATCGGTGCGAGCTTGAAATCGAAGGCGAGGGCGGCGTTTGAAACGCTCATGGACGAAAGCGCAGGCTCGATGCGATATGTCATGAGTTTCATTGCTGCTATCATCACTTTCGGCATTGTCTACAATAGTGCACGGATCGCCTATGCCGAGCGCTCGCGTGACTTGGCAAGTTTGCGTGTTATTGGGTTCACCAAAGGTGAAACCGCATTCGTTTTGCTCGGAGAATTGGCAGTAATCATTTTGATTGCCATCCCGATAGGCGTCGCGTTCGGCGCAGGGTTGAACTTCGCAATCGCTGAAGGTTTTTCAACCGACTTGTATCAAATTCCAACGGAGATCGTGCCC
>CAJXLH010000236.1 GCA_913055925.1 uncultured Maritalea sp.
TCGAACAAAACATCGCCCAAATCGAGCCCCCACGGGATCGCTTTGTGGCTGAAAATGGTGATGTGGAGCCGCTGGTGCATGTTGAGCGCGATTTGATTGCCTTTGCCTTAGAGCAATATCAAGGCCGCATGAGCGCCGTCGCCCGCGCGCTTGGTATTGGTCGCTCAACGCTTTACCGCAAAATCAAGGAATATGGCCTTGAAGAGGAAAATGTCGCTTAGCGCCATTCACTGCCCTCATTTTTTCGGTAACAAATTCGCGAAACACTTGGATTTGTCACAATCTCCCCGTATAAATTCGCGCAAATTTAATTTTGTGCATACGTTAATTTTCAGATTATTGATTTAACGTATGATGCGGTGTTTGTGGGCGAAAGCTCTGAGGGATATTTGAGGGAACACATGCGTAAGCAGTTGCGGTCTATTTTGTTCGGTGTTGTGGCCACTTTGGCACCGTTTGCGTCCAGCCAAGCGCAAGAAATTGTGATGGTGAACGGGGTTGAGGCAACACGCGTTGTGATCGGCCCTGCTGTTTCGCCCTTGGCTAAAGTGATCAAAGCTGGCCTGAAAGATCAGTTCTACGGCGCAAAAGCCGGCACCAAAGCTTGGCAAAACGCTCAGGGCCTTTACTACTTTTATGGCGCCCGCAATTTTGAACCTATCTGGCTCAAAGGCGAAGGCGACAGCGTTAAGTTTTCACAAAATGCGTTGAGCATTCTCGATGTATTTGAAGACGCGACAATGGAAGGCCTGCGCCCTTCCGATTACTTGACCCCAGCGCTTGACCTTGATGCCGCCATTGGCGACCCAGCCGCGCTTGCCCGTGTTGAAACAGCACTATCGGACGCTGCGATTTTATACGCACGCCATGCAGCTGGCGGACGCATTAGCCCAAGCAAAGTCTCTTCATCCATCTCCCTGCGCCCAACGCGCATTGATTTGAACAAACTCCGTGTTGATCTGGTCACCTCAAATGATCCCGCAGCGCTTTTGCGCGGCATGCACCCAACACACACCGAGTTCAAAGCCCTACGTGCAGCGCTAGCCGAAAAAATCAACGGCCCAGCGGTTGAACAAATCATCGTGCCAAATGGCAAATTGATGAAGCTTGGTAAAAAAGACGATCGCATGCCGATTTTGCGCGAGCGTCTAAAAATCGAACTCACCGACCCAACGCTTGAATTCACCTATGATGAGACAGCCGTTGCGGCAGTGAAAGAATTCCAAACATCAATCGGCCTTATTGCCGATGGTGTCGTGGGCCCAGCCACCGTTGCTGCACTAAACGGCGCGCAAGGTGCTTCGGTTGAAGATATTGTTGCCAACATGGAACGCTGGCGTTGGATGCCAAAGGATCTTGGTGATTTCCACGTATTCGTGAACATCCCAGAATTCCGTTTACAGGTGCGCAAAGGCGACACTGTTGAGCACGCCACACGTGTGGTCGTCGGTAAACCAAAACACAAAACACCTGTGTTCTCCGATGAAATTGAGCATGTGGTGGTGAACCCTTATTGGAACGTGCCCTACTCGATTGCCACAAAAGAACTGCTGCCAAGCGCTAATGGCAATCCGGGTTATTTCACCAGCCGCAATTATGAATTGCTGTCGGGCGGCCGCGTGATCAATGCGTCTTCGGTCGATTGGGCAAACATCAACCCGAAAAACCCGCCATTCCGCATTCGCCAGCGCCCTGGCCGCGGCAATGCATTGGGCGCGGTAAAGTTCCTGTTCCCGAACCAGCATTCGGTTTACCTACACGACACGCCGTCTAAGTCTTTGTTTGGCCGAACCTATCGTGCGTTCTCTCATGGCTGCGTGCGTGTGCACAATCCATTTGACTTCGCTGAAGCATTGTTGCGTTACGAGCCAAGCCTGAACATTCAGCAAGTTAAAGGCATGTTGGGTGGTACCGAAAAATGGAACAACCTAAAGCGCAAAGTACCGGTGCATCTTGCCTACTTCACGCTTCGCATCGACCAAGATGGTACCGTGCGCACATTCGGCGATGTTTATGGCCACCACAAGCGCCTCGTGGAACTTCTTTCCAGCTAAGCGCGCGCCCTAAAGCAAGTGCGGCTGACAAATTGCCGCACTGCCTTGGTTCAGCCCCTTTTCTCCCCCATATATAATGGGTAAGGTTCACAACGAGAACGGAACTTGGGGCAAGACGTTTTATCGTTAACAAAATCTCATCTTGTTTGGTGTAGATTGGATTAAGTTTAAATCGATAAGGCGTCCAAACGTGTTGAGAATATTGGGCAAATTTTCACCTAGCGCATTTTTTCGCGCCACAATAATTGCACTACTTGCTGTGTTTGGTTGGGTCTCCGTTACCAGCCCAAGCTTTGCTGCGCGCGAGCGCACGCTTTATCTTTATTACACCCACACCAAAGAAACCGCGAAAATCACCTTTAAGCGCAATGGCCGATATGACCGTCAGGGTCTATCAAAGCTAAATGCATTCCTGCGCGACTGGCGTCGCAATGAGCCGACAAAAATGGACCCGCGCTTGTTTGACCTTGTGTGGGAAGTTTACCAAGAAGTTGGCGCGACAAAACCAATTCACGTCGTTTCGGCATATCGTTCGCCCAAGACCAACGAAATGCTACGTTCGCGCTCTAAAGGCGTTGCAAAAAATTCAAACCACACCCGTGGTTTGGCGATGGATTTCTTCATTCCTGGCGTACCGGTGTCGAAACTGCGTGCGGCAGCCATGAAGCTTCAAATGGGTGGCGTTGGCTATTACCCAACGTCCGGCAATCCCTTTGTGCACCTCGACACTGGCAGCGTGCGCGCCTGGCCGCGTATGACGACAGCGCAGCTGAAACGGTTGTTCCCAAAAGGCAAGACGATGCACATCCCGTCAAACGGAGTGGTGCTTTCCAAAGCTGGTTACGCCCAAGCCAAAGCCGAATATAGCCGTTGTAAGCAAGTGCCTTGTAACGGCGGCACACGCGTTGCCTCTGCATCGTCTAGCGGAGGCTCGTCTTCCTCTGGCCGCACTTTGATGGATGTTTTGTTTGGTCGTGACGACAAAAAAGACACAACGACACCGGCGCAACGCACAGTCACTTCAACACCAATTCGCGTGGCTGCGTTGAAACAATTGCCGCCTGCACGCCCAACTGTTGCAACGGACATCGCACCAGCTGAACTCATTACAGCAAGCGTGACGCCAACAATTACACCGCCGATCAAGCCTGCGGCGATCCGTTTGGCTACGAACCAAAGCGCCGACCAAGATCAATCAAATGATATTCCGTCACGCTTTGCCGTCGCCTCATTGGATGGTGACACCGCGCTTAACCCTTCACGGTTCGCGACAACTCAGCCCGCACCGCCTATAAGAAGCGCAAATGTTGCCCAACCAAACCCGACCGCAGCAGCAGCGCTAATCGCGGCCTATGCACCCACAACGCCTCCAGCCGCACCTGATGCTCAAAAAGCGCTTGAGATTATCTTGAACCGTCAAAACGGCGCGACAGAATTACCTGTCCAAAGCGCAAAAAGTGATGGCAATCGCGACATCAAAGATGCCTTGGAAACAGCGTCACTCAACGCCGACTTGAGCGATTTCACTTCAATCTTGCGCACGGTGACACCTGGCAACACGCGTTCAACAATCGTTCGCCCAACAATTAACCTCACCCAACGTGACGGTGAGTTGGTTTTGCCTGACCTAGAGCATGTTCTTGATTTAATGACGGAACCATCACGGTTCGAAAATGCACAATATGCTGTTTTGTTCGAGCCTGATGAAGCAGATATCTCGCATGATGCGGTGTTGGGCAGCAAAAGCCAATTCGGCTTTACCGCCAACGCGCCTGACATAAATGTCAGCACAATCTCATTTGTGCCGCGCAAGACCCTCTAGTATAACCGTAAACGCGCTCAGCTTTTGGCAATCACTATTTGTCTGATGGTATTTGGACCTATATATTGCCAATCTGCACCCTACATTTGCTTGATAGCGAGGACGCGTGAGCAAACACCCAAAAACACCCCAGTTGGACCGCATTCTCTCGATCGAAGACGTTCGGGCACTCGATCGCGATGAGCTGAAAGCGCTGGCAGACGACGTTCGCGCTGACATGATTGATGCGGTATCGGTGACAGGTGGACATTTGGGCGCTGGCTTAGGCGTCGTTGAACTCACCGTTGCGCTGCACCATGTGTTTGATACCCCAAACGACAAAATCATCTGGGATGTGGGTCACCAATCATACCCACATAAAATACTCACAGGCCGTCGCGATCAAATGCGCACTTTACGGGCTGAAAACGGACTATCCGGTTTCACCAAGCGCAGCGAAAGCCCGTTTGACCCGTTTGGCGCTGGCCATTCCTCCACATCTATTTCTGCCGGACTTGGCATGGCAGTTGGAGCCGAACTAAAGGGCGAAACCCGCAACATTATTGCGGTGATTGGCGACGGTGCCATGTCCGCGGGCATGGCCTATGAAGCGATGAACAATGCCGGCGCAATGGATGCACGCCTCATTGTTGTTCTAAACGACAATGACATGTCCATCGCCTCACCCACAGGCGCTATGAGCAAATATTTAGCCAGCTTGCATAAACTCAAAGGCGTCAGCCAAACCCCAAAGGCTGGCGATGGCG
>CAJXLH010000237.1 GCA_913055925.1 uncultured Maritalea sp.
AAAACGCGTCAGCAAATCCTGCACAGTGAATGTCAATGCGTGACCCACATGCAAGTTGCCAGTGACGTTTGGCGGCGGCATAGCAATGCAGTAGCTTTCCGCACCTTCTTTTGCGCCAGCACCAGCGGCGAACAATCCTTGATCACTCCACTCTTGATAGATGCGATCTTCAACTTCTTGCGGGTTATAGGTCTTGTCGATCATTTTCATAGCCTTTGCGGCCCATTGCAGACGCAATTGGGCCAAAAAATCAGTTGAATAGCTGTAAAGCCAAGCAAAGCGGCGCTGTCAACAGCGCCAACTCAATTTCTAGGTAGGATTATTGACGTTTACCGCGAGAAACGCGCTCGATTTCACGCTGAACAAGCTTCTCAACGACACCCGGAAGGTTCTCGTCCAACCAGCCTTTCAGCATTGGACGAAGCAATTCGCGAATAAGGTCCTCGACCGTACGTCCGTCTGAAGATAGCGCCAGCGCATCAAGTTGGTTAAAGGCGCTTGACGCCGCCGCTTGCGTCGTCGGCTCGAGCAGCTGTTCGGTCATATCTTCTGTGAGATCAGGATCCGGCATCGGGCTTTCCGCCATTAAAGGTGCTGGTTCTTCGGTCACATCAGCCGCTGCGGCATCCAAATCTGCGAAATCAACTTCATCGGTAGCGTCATCCAAAGATATCGCAGTTACGTCAGAATCTTCATCCGCCACAAACGCAATGTCATCCGGCACAACCATGGCAACATCGTCAGAGACGTTGTTTTCAAACTCTTCGCTAAACTCGGCTGGATCAGGTGCTGCTCTCGCAATATCGTCTTCAACGGCCGCTTCAACCTGAGGCATCTCAGGCTCCGGCTCTACAGCAAGTGCTGGTTCAGCTGCTTCAACCGCCAGCTCTGGTTCCGGCGTTTCGTGAATGTCCTCGGGGACCACAAAGCTCTCGGCCTGCGCTTCGCCAGGCACTGGCTCTGCTACAAGCGACTCTGGCTCTGGTGGCGCGACAGGTTCTGGCGCATCCACCATTTGATCAAGGGAGAGTGCGAGGGGCGCATCGGCATCGGGTTCACTTGCCATTTCAACCGGCGCTTCTGGAATCTCGGCGACCATCTGCTCTGGCGCGGTTTGAGGTGCCTGCGCTTGCAATTCCGCATTCAGATCTTGTGAAACAGCAACTTCGTCTGCAGAAACATCTTGGGCTGCTGGCTGCGGGCTTGCTGGCGTGCCTGCGGCATCCGCTGGGTCATCATCCGCGATGATCTGCCGAATTGACGACAGAATTTCATCCATGGATGGTTCTTTTGACGCAGGTTGATTCATATTGGCCTCACAGTTGCGCGAACCAATTACACTTAAAGAAACAACGCGATTCGCACTATTCCAGCTTATTGTGATGAATATTAACTTGTGAGTCTAGTCGACCCACAAATTAGCCATTATCCACCAATAAGTTGCCTCCACTTACTCGCGGAGTTCACTCCAAATATCTTCAACCCGTGCGCGGTAGCCGTCGCCAGTTTGAATTGAAACCGGAAGATTTAGAGACGCGGCATCCAAGCGGCCTGATGACGAAACAAGCGAGAATGCAGCAACAATCTTGTTTCGCTGTGCCGTGTAAAGAGCCTCTTTTGCCGACGTCAGTTCTGCCCGTGCGTTCAACACATCAAGCGTTGTACGTTGGCCGACATTGCGCTCTTCGATGACGCCATCCAATGCGATTTGCCCAGAACGAACAGCCGCTTGTGCAGATTCGATCAACGCAATTGAAGATTGTAGTCCAGACCACGCTGAGATTACGGCTTCTTCAACCTGATCAACGGTTGCGCGGGCATCAACTTCCGCTCGGATGAATGAAAGATTTGCTTTTCGTGCAGAAGCACCAAGTGCTCCACCTTGATAAATTGGCACTGAGAGTGTCAATCTAACAGAGCCCGTATGACCGCGTGCACCGCCAGCACCACACTCAAACGCACAAATTGAGCCAATCAAATCAAGCGTCGGGCCAAATGCGCGTAGCGCAGCGTCAGTGCCGTGCTTGGCCGCATCCAATTGGGCTTGCGCTGTCAAAATCGCCGGGTGGTTCGCACGCGCAGAACGCAATGCTCTATCCAGTGTTGTTGGCAAAACTTTGCCAAATTTGAAATTTGAATTCAGCCCGGCAGGCTTGCTGCCCATCCAGCGAACATAAGAGGCTTGCGAGGTCCGCAGGCTATTCACTGCACTTTTGTAGCTCGCGACCGCCTGCGCCAATCGTGCTTCGGCTTGTGCCACATCAATCTTTGTGCCCTCACCGATTTGCAAACGATTTTGAGCGGAAGATACTTGCGCACGCAGGAATTTCACGTTTTCAGCACGTAGGCTTGCAAGGTTGGTGTCGCGAACAACGTCCATATAGGCCGTTGCAGCAGAAAGCAGCACGTTTTGCTCTGTGTTCCGCAAACCATGTTTCGCAGAATCGGCGAAAGCTCTGGCCTGCTCAATTTGCGCTTCGGTTTTCAAGCCATCAAAGAGGCGCTGATTATATTGCAGATTTACTGAAGTGGACCCACCATCAGTTTGCGTACCTCCAACAAAAGCCCAGTTGTACTGACTTGTCGCCGATAGATTGATTTGCGGCCGCTTGCCGGCTTTACGTAGATTGATGTCTTCTGAAGCGAGCTTGACGCTGATCAATGCCGCGGCCATTGCCGGATTGTTTTGATAAGCTTTCGCCAACGCCTCTGTCAGGCTCTCAGCAGAGGCTGATCCACTTAGTGCGAGCGAGAACGTAGCCGCAACAGCCAAAATACGTTTTTTAAAATACACAAGACTTACCCCGACAAAAAATAGCCACCAACACAATATGCATGTTGAACCCCACATTGAAAATTAACTTTTCATTAACTCTCAACAAAGCACAAATTTGTGTCCCTAAAGCAACAGCAATCTAGCCCCATTTGGGAAAGATTGGCAGCTTTTCAAGGCCGTACAGTAAAAATTCTATAAACGGAACTCTGGAACGGCTTGAAAGCTCGCAAGATCCGGCACTGACGCATTAAATGCTTCGACGCGCGAAAGCGATTTTCCGCTCTTTGTGTAGAGCACTGCCGTTTCAACGCCATCGACCTTTTCAACACAAACGAGACGACCACCGTCTGCAACCTGTGCTTTGAGACTATCGGTTACAAAATCGACTGCCCCTTCAATGATGATGACATCATATGGTGCTTCTTTAGCGTGACCTTCGGCCAGCTCGCTTTGGATCACAGCCACATTGCCGATATCTAGGTCAGAAAGTGTTTCTGTTGCCGATGCAACAAGTTCTGCATCGTCATCAATTGCAACAACTGCATTGGCCAAACCAGAAATAACCGCTGCAGTGTACCCTGTGCCACATGCGACATCCAAAACGATATCAGTTGGTTCAATCTGAGCGAGTTGAACAATTTGAGCTGTACGCATAGGCGAAAGCATCCAGCGATCAGCAGCTACATTTAAGTGCTGGTCCAAATAAGCCAACTTCTGCAGTTTCTCGGGAACGAAGCGTTCACGCGGAACACTGCCCATCTGATTGATCACCTCAAAATCGGTCACCGCATTTGGGCGAACCTGACAATCCACCATTGCAGTTCGTGCGCGCTCAAAGTCCATTGTGTCGACCTTTTTTACTTCACCTGATGCGCGATAACTATAACGCGCAGGGCCTTGTGGCAAGCTTGGCATACATCAAAAATAAACAACATCAACATGCTACTGAAAATAACGCACGCGCACTCTTGCCAGACAATTGAGATTAGTATAGCAACTCACCCCGATAGAGGCCACGTGGCGGAGTGGTGACGCAGCGGATTGCAAATCCGTGTACCCCGGTTCGATTCCGGGCGTGGCCTCCAGATTTTCCAACATTATCAGACCGGTAGCACTTTCGTGGGTTGGGTCTTCGTGTTCACAGTCAGGCGCAATGCGTTGCAAAACTGAAATGTTTTGTTTCAGCTCAGCTTATTGTGCTAGGTCGCTTACCATGAGTGTTGCAACAATCATACTTGCTGGAGGCACCGGCGAACGCTTCGGGGGCGTGGACAAAGCGCAGATTCGTTTGGGCAAAACGACCCTTGCAGAAATCGCCATCGCCACTGCCAAAGCCCAAACGGAGAAAATCGCGTTTTCACGTGGCAGCGATTCACAAGCACGGTTAAATCTTGAGGCTGAAACAATTTGCGATCCGTTCGATGTACCCGTCGGCCCTTTGGGCGGAATCTACGCAGCGGCTGCGCGTTGGAATCAATCAAATGAATCTGACTACCTGCTTACCTTGCCTGTCGACTCACCGAAATTTCCAAAAGACTTTGTTTCGCGCACCGCTGACGCACTTGTAGATTGCGACATCGTGGTTGCATCTTACAAAGAACAACAATATCCGACCTGTGCGCTATGGCGTAACGAGGTTGCGAAGCAAATTGCTGAACACCTGATGAGTGCTCGAGGTAACTCTATTCGCGAATTCTTTGACAAGCACAGCGTCCAGTTTATCGATTTCGCTCCGTGGCACGAACAAAATCCGTTTGAGAACGTCAATAAAATAAGCGACTTACTGAGCCTTTCGTCCTGAAAGACATTTGATTTTGCTTGATTGTAGAA
>CAJXLH010000238.1 GCA_913055925.1 uncultured Maritalea sp.
TTTTTGCTTTGGTTGCTTTCAGAGTTGTTCGAAGAACTGCCAGAGGTTGGCAATCCCGACAAGCCGCACTTGGTCTTCTTCTTCGATGAAGCGCACTTGCTGTTTGATGACGCGCCGAAGGCGTTGCTGGAGAAGGTTGAGCAAGTCGTCAAACTGGTGCGTTCTAAAGGTGTGGGCGTCTACTTTGTGACGCAAAATCCGCTGGATATACCTGACCCTGTGCTGGCGCAACTCGGCAACCGCGTGCAGCACGCACTACGGGCTTATACGCCGCGTGAGCAAAAGGCTGTGCGCACGGCAGCGGAAACGTTCCGCCCAAATCCGGAGTTTGACACTGAAGAAGTGATTACACAGCTTGGCGTTGGCGAAGCGCTGGTGTCGACACTGGAGAAGAAGGGTGTGCCGTCAATTGTAGGGCGCACCATGATGCGACCACCGTCATCACGTCTAGGGCCGATTACTGTAAAAGAACGCAAGGCGATCCTGCGCGATAGCCCTATGGCTGATCTTTATGACGAGCGGATTGATCGTGAGTCAGCAGCCGAGATTTTAGAAGAGCGAGCCGAGCAGCGACGTCTGGAAGAGGAACGCCAGCGCGAGCGCGAAGATTTGGAGCGCGAAGAATATGGGCGTATGCGCCGTTCTCGTTCTGGTTATGAAGATTACTACCGCGATGACCGCCCCACAAGTCGCTCAAAACGCAAGACAAAGTCACGTCGTTCGCGACGGCAAACGCCTTCTGAAGCAGCGCTTAACACTCTGGCGCGTACAGTGGCACGGCAACTGGGCAACCAGCTGGTTCGTGGTATTCTTGGCAGCCTTAAACGTGGTCGATAGGACAAAAATTGCTTAAAAGACGTTCAAAACACAAGCTTGCAAAACTGTTGCCTATTGATGCGCCAGCAACCTATCTGGCACCGCAAGGGCGGGCTCCACAGCAAATTCTGGTAGAGGAAGCGCACAGCTGTGGCGAACACATCGCCTCAACCAAAACAAAACTTATCTGCCCGCCGCCAATTGGCGAGGTTGGCACGGCATTGTTAACGGGCGCGCTGTCGATGGGCGGGGACGCAACAATTTACAGCGATCTTTCTCGTGCGGATGCGACAATTCCGGAAGGGGCTGTTGTTAAAGAGTGCGATCAAGACTGCGTGGCAGAAGTTTTGGCGTCAGTTGGGCATATTTGGGTAATGCCACCCGCATTTGCTGACCTTGAGCGTTACCTAGAACTATGGATTGCTTCTGGTTTCAAACCCCTCGTATGCATTTCGCCTCGCGACGAGTTCTTGCTTTTGCGCGGCTTTGTGCAGGAAATCGTGTCCGCGGGCAGCCCTCGAATTGCTGAACGCTTGATCTTCTCACGGACGCCCGAAGAGGGTTGGGAAAGTCTTTCAGAACTGTTGGCTTAGAGCTGCCGCCTAAACACGCTCTGGGGTTTTGCGGTGTGGCATGTTGCCAAACAAGGGCACCACGTTTTCGCTGAGGTGAGATTCAATCCCCTGCATTTGGACGAGCGCGTTCAAACGATCCGTTAGCTTTGTTCGTTTTGCTGGCACGCGCTTAAAGCGTTGTGGCATGGCAATGCGTGCTTGTACGCGCTCAAAAACATATTGCGGTGACATGGGTTTTACGATGATTTCGTCGATCCCCGCGATGCCAATTTCTTGCTGTATCTTCCGGTCAATGCCCTGCGTCAGCGCCATTGTTTGCATGTTTTCAGTATGCATTTTCGGGTCGGATTTGAGTGAGGCAATAAGGTGAGCGCAACTCAAATCAGTGAGATCGTAGTCGCAGATCAGCAAGTGAATCGGCGCGATTTTGAGGTAGATTTTCAGTGCGTTGACGCTATCAAATTTTCGCACGCGAATGTCAGTGTTGTCGCGCAGGATCATCGCCAGGATAGAACCCAGCGCTTTGTTTTTTGTAATGATTCCAACCACTTTTGATGCTGGCACGGCTCACCTCAATCGTTAACGAAACATTAACATTGAGCAAGGTGATTTGAGAAGGTGTGATTGCGATTTCCCCAGCAAACAAAAAAGCCGCCCGAAAAGGGCGGCTTAATTAGGTTGAGATTTGGATCGCTTAGCCAGCGTTGTCCAAAAGCTCAGCAACATATTCCCAGTTCACAAGGCTATCAAAGAATGCCTCAAGATATTTAGGACGCGCGTTGCGGTAGTCGATGTAGTATGAGTGTTCCCATACGTCACAACCTAGAAGTGGAGTTTGGCCGTGCACCAATGGGTTTTCGCCATTTGGTGTTTTTGTTACTTCAAGCTTGCCGTTGTTCAACACAAGCCATGCCCAGCCTGAACCGAACTGTGTTGCGCCAGCATTCAAGAACGCCTCGCGGAACTCTGCAACTGAACCAAGGTCGGAATTGATACGTGCTTCCAATTCACCAGGAATTGCGCCACCGCCATTTGGCTTCATCCAGTTCCAGAAGTGAACATGGTTGTAGTGTTGCGCTGCGTTGTTGAACAAGCCAGCATTTTTGCCGAAGCTTTCGCGCACAACGTCTTCCAATGATTTGCCTTCAAGGCCAGAACCGTCGAGCAACTTATTGCCGTTGGTTACATATGCTTGGTGGTGCTTGTCGTGGTGAAACTCAAGTGTTTCAGCTGACATGTAAGGAGCCAACGCGTCATATGCGTATGGTAGATCTGGGAGTTCAAAAGACATGATGTGCCTCCAGTTTGTTGTCGTTATTGCGACATCGCCGCTTCAGATGAGTACTTATTATATGTTTTTCAGCACCGCAACAATCCTTCAATAAGAAAAAGCTTTTTAAATTAGACGCTTTTCCTAAAAACTGTGCTGCGATGCCTAAAGGTAACGCGCGAACCTACTTTGTGGTTTCAAGTGCGAATGCATATGCCATGGCATATTCCTTGATCCGCTCAAATCGGCCCGACATGCCCGCATGGCCGGCGCCCATATGAGTTTTCAAAATCAACGGGTTTTGATCCGTCTTCGTGTCGCGCAACTTCGCGACCCATTTTGCAGGCTCCCAATAGGTGACGCGCGGATCGGTAAGGCCCGCCATCACAAAAAGCGCGGGATAGTTTTGCGCGGTTACATTGTCATATGGCGAATAGCTTGCAATGCGTTCATAATCCTCTTTGGATTCAATCGGATTTCCCCATTCTGGCCATTCAGGCGGGGTGAGGGGAAGCGTGTCGTCTAGCATGGTGTTGAGCACATCAACAAATGGGACGAGCGCAAGAATGCTGCCAAAAAGTTCGGGTGCTTTGTTGGCGATGGCACCCATCAACATGCCGCCAGCTGATCCACCCATGGCAGAGATTTTGCCTTTCGAGGTATAGCCCTCGTCAATCAGCATTTCTGCAGAGGCAATAAAGTCATCGAAAGTGTTGGTTTTAGACTCGTGTTTTCCTTTGGTGTACCAATCGTACCCCTTTTCCATGCCACCACGAATGTGCGCAATCGCGTAAACCATGCCGCGATCAACCAATGACAATGCATTTTCAGAAAAACTCGCTGGCATCGACATGCCGTAAGAACCATAGCCGTAAAGAAGGAGCGGAGATTGTCCATTAAGCTCCAAACCTGCGCGGTGTAGAATTGTGACCGGCACCTTCTCGCCATCATGAGATGTGGCAAACAAGCGGCGTGTCACATAATCGTCGGGGTTGTGACCCGACGGAATTTCTTGGGTTTTACGCAACTCGCGGGCCTTTGATTTGAGGTCGTAATCAAAAACTTGCGCTGGGGTAGTTGGTGAGGAGTAGTAGTAGCGGATTTCGCTACTATCAAACTCGTAGCCTCCGGCGACAGAGAGTGTGTACGCTTCTTCTGCAAAGCTAATTTCTTCTTCTGAACCTGATGCGAGATCACGAACGATGATGCGCGGCAGCCCTTCGAACTGTTCTTTGCGAACAAGAAAGCCGCTTTTTAGAAAATAGCCTTGGATAAGAACGCCAGGCTTGTGAGGAACCAAATCGACCCAATGGTCTGCGCCCGGTGTTTCAATCGATGTTGTCACCAGTTTGAAATCGGTTGCACCATTTGCGTTGGTCGAGATGTAAAGCTGACCACCTGCGTCCTCAACACCATATTCGCGACCCGGTTCGCGCGGGGAAACAAGTTGCGGCTCTGCGTCAGCATTGTGCGCATCAATCAGATGGCCTTCGCTGGTCACATGGTCGTTTGCATCAATCAAAATGTAGTTGCCCGAGCTGGTTTTGCTCAGCCCAAGAAAGAAGCCGCTGTCTTTTTCTTCATAAACAAGGCGGTCATTTTCGCTCGGTTGGCCAATCTTGTGCTGAAAAACCTTGTGCGGCCGGTGGTTCTCATCTTGTACGATATAGAAAAAGCTTTTGCTATCCGCAGCCCAAACGGTGCCGCCTGTGGTGTTAGCGATCTCGTCGCTTAGCTCATCGCCGCTTGCCAAATCGCGGACGTAAATCGTGAAATATTCAGATCCCTTTCGGTCACAAGACCATGCCAAATATTGATGGTTAGGCGAGTGGCTTGCGCCACCTGAGCGGAAATAGCGGTCGCCCGCTTCAACATTGAAATCAATCAATACTGTTTCGTTGTCGCCATTCCGATTTGTGCGACATAGCTGAGAATATTGTTT
>CAJXLH010000239.1 GCA_913055925.1 uncultured Maritalea sp.
CCATTGAGTACGAGCATAGTGGCGTCGCCACCATCGTCCAAAATCATATTGGCTGTTTCGCCATTGCCCCAATCGAGAATGCGGTCTGCAAAATCCCAATATTCCTCTAGCGTTTCGCCCTTATGGGCAAACACTGGAATGCCAGCTGCAGCGATGGCGGCGGCGGCGTGGTCTTGGGTTGAAAAGATGTTGCACGATGCCCAGCGCACTTCAGCGCCCAGCGCCACCAATGTTTCAATCAACACTGCTGTTTGAATGGTCATGTGCAAAGAACCAGCAATACGGGCGCCTTTGAGCGGTTGCTCGGCCGCGAACTCTTTGCGGATGGCCATTAGGCCTGGCATTTCGATTTCAGCCATCTCGATTTCTTTGCGGCCCCAGTCCGCCAAAGAAAGATCTTTCACTGCATATTCTTGTGTCAAGCCGCTCATAGTGGCCTCCTGAATGTTCGATTTGGCGCTAGATATACCTTCACAACCTTTACCATTCAATAAAGACATAAAGGATTATTTATATCTCACCTACGCTGATGAGCCGAAGTTGGATTTCAGAATGGAAAGAAACGATTGAATTTTCCGCGTCCGGTGCAAATCAACATGTGTCACCACCCAAAAGGGCACTTTCCACTCGGGATCGCTGGGCAAAACCTCAACAAGGTTATTGTCCGTTTTGACTAGGCTGGCCGAGATAAATCCAATACCAATCCCCGCGCGGATCGCGGCGTGTACCGCATTTTGATTGCTGAGGCAGATTTTGAAGTTATTTGCTTGCACCCGTTCATGCACCCAATGCCCAAACTTACCGCCAGCATTGCCGATATCCAGCGCGACAAAGTTGTTGGCATTGAGCTCCTCAATTGAGCGGAGTGGTGGAACCGTTTCGGCAAAATCTTTATGCGCGAATGCCCCGATTTGCTCTTCAAAAAGCAACTGGACAATATTGTCGGGTTCCTCTGGCTTTGGCCCAGCGCGCACCGCAATGTGGGCCTCGCCCGTTTCGAGCCGGAATAGTTTGTCGCTCGTGACAAACCGAACTTTCACTTGAGGGTACTTGGCTTGGAATTGGGCAATCGATGGCAACAGCTTAGGTGAGATTTCATCAAGACTTGTGATGATGAGCTCTCCGGTCAGTTCAGAGTGACCGCCTTTTGTGCGACTGACGAAAGAATGGATCTGATCATCGATCTCTTGCCCAATGCGCAACAAATCTCTTCCGACTTCAGTTGGGGTGTAACCACGTGCATGACGTTGAAAAAGCTTAACGCCAAGCAATGCTTCAAGCTTATCGATCTGGCGCATAACAGTGACGCGGTGTAACGCAAGCTTTTCTGCGGCCGCGCTGACCGTGCCCAGTTTTGCGACGATGTAGGCGGTTCTGATTTCACTCCAATATTGCATACGTGCCAATCTTGTTGCATTTATGCGCACTTAGTGCACAGATCGTGTTCTTGTGTACATATTCATATCATGTAAATTTGTCTCCCACCAAGTTTCAGCAAGAGAGATCAAACATGAAAATTGCAGTTCTTATCGTAAAGGCGCTTTTGACATTGGCATTCGTTGCCGCTGGCGTGTCAAAACTATTGGGCGTTGAGATGATGGTGCAAACCTTTGAACAGGTCGGCGTTGGCCAATGGTTCCGCTATGTGACCGGCATTATTGAAGTTGGCGGTGCGGCGCTTTTGTGGGTACCAGCACGTCAATGGCTTGGTGCTGCATTGTTGGGTGCGACCATGGTCGGCGCGGTTCTTGCCCACCTGCTTATCCTTGGCCCAAGCGCGATCCCTGCAGCCGTTTTAGGCCTGTTGTGCGCCTTTATTCTGTTCGCCCATCGCGAACAAATTCCGTTTTTGGCCAAAGCTTAGTTTTAATCACGCGGCGCACCTTTGGTGCGTCGCCAAACTACCGGCTGATCCGCACACGGCGGCGAAACGGCCAACCTAAGATTGTTCCAATGATCTGGAACAGCCCACCGCCGAAAAACAATCCGAGCGCGGCAAATACAAAGCCACCTGGTGTCACAGGGACAGCTGGCTCATATATCTCGAAGGTGTCGGCCACCAATTCCTGATCGGGTTGATTAGCAATCGATAAGGCTTGTTCGAAAGCATTGGCGTTTTGAAAGTCTTGAAGCTGAGCTGACAAACGGTCAAATCGCGCGATGGTTTGGGTCATGGATGATCCGCGCTCCACCAAAAAGTCATCTCCGGACGCTTGGTAGCGCGACAAGGCATCGTCGCGCGTTAGCCCCAGATCGGCCGCATCCTTGTCAAAATCTTCAACGATTAACTGCAACTCGTTGACTGCGCCGGAGAGGCGTTGCTCATATTGCTGCGCAAATTCTGGCACCTGGGAGGCCGATAGGCCACCAGCCAACGCGCCCACAAAAACAGTTGTTCTTTTCAGCACCAATCGCCTCCAATGATTTGGCGCAGCCTTTCACAAATTCATGGCGAAATATAGATCGGTCTGGCCCTCAAATTTAATATGAATACAATAATCATATTTAACTAGACAGTCCGCGCCTGATCGTTTAGACGAAGGCCGTCGCAACAAACCTAGCCCGATCAATTCTAGCGGAGACAAAAATGTTACGCTCAATTCTTGCCGCGGCCACCTTGTTTGCGGCCCCAGCCTTTGCTGAAACCATCACTGTTGAAACCTATGGCGACGCTGCCGAGGTTCCAAAGAACCCAGAAGTTGTCGCAGTTTATGATATTGGCGCACTCGACAGCATTTCTGCGCTCGGCGTAAAAGTGCAAGGCGTCGCAAAGCCTTACTTCGTGTCCTATCTCGATCCATTTGCGGCTGACGTGCCGTCTGTTGGTTCATTGTTCGAGCCTGATTTTGAGGCGCTTGCAGCTCTACAACCAGATTTGATTGTTGGCGGCGGACGTGCCTCTAAGCACACAGAAGCTTTTTCAAAAATCGCACCTGCCATTGATATGACCATCTGGGAAGACGTTGTTGGCCAGGGCCTTGCGCGTCTTGATGCCTATGGCAAAATTTTTGGTAAAGAAGCGGAAGCGAAACAGCTCGCGGATGACTTCAACGCAAAGCTCGCCGAAGTTAAAGACCTTGTTTCTGACGAAGGCAATGCGCTGATCGTTTTGACCAATGGCCCCAAGGTCACAACTTATGGCACCGATGGTCGTTTTGGCTGGTTGCACACTGCGCTTGATCTCGCCCCAGCGGTTGAAGATGTGAAATCCACCACACACGGTGAAGCGACGAGCTTTGAGTTTATTCGCGACACCAACCCTGACGTGATGTTTGTCATTGATCGCCTCGCGGCAACTGGGCAGGACGGCGAAAGCGCGCAACAGATCTTGGACAATGCGTTGATCAAAGAAACAAACGCATTTAAGAACGGCAAGATCATCTATATCAGCGCTGCGCCGGTTTACATTTCATTTGGCGGTATTCAATCCATGAATATCACGTTGGATGAAATCAAAGCTGCGTTCTCTAAATAAGGCGCGTTGAGAGCATCATGACCAATATGGTGGCCATAGTTGGGGGCGTTTTTGGCCTTCTTGTCTTAGCCACCATTTCTTTGTTTGTCGGCGTCATCGACTTTTCTGTCGCCGACCTATTATCCGGCAACGGGCTCGATTTGCTGGTGATCAGCCGGCTGCCCCGCACACTTGCGGCGATTATTGCTGGCGCAGCACTTGCTGTATGCGGCACCATTATCCAACTTTTGGTGCGCAACAAATTTGTCGAGCCGATGACAGCGGGCACAGGCCAAGGCGCCATGGTCGGCATCTTATTTGTTTCTGTGTTTTTGCCGCACATTCCCATCATCTTTCAAATCAGCATAGCGGCGATTGCCGCCATGATTACCAGCATTGGACTATTGCTCATTGTCTCGCAATTGCCGCCTTCGCGGCCGCTCTATGTTGCGTTGGTGGGCTATATATATGGCGGTGTTATCGCCGCTGGCGTCACCTTCCTCGCTCATCAATATGATATGCTGCAATATCTCGATGTTTGGATGAATGGCGAGTTTTCAGGTGTTTTGCAGGGACGATATGAGACCTTATGGATTGCCGCCATCGTTGCCTTTTTGACCTATTTTGTTGCCGATCAGTTTGCCATTGTGAGTATTGGCCGCGGTACCGCCATTAGTTTGGGACTAAACTATCATCAAACTGTTGCGCTTGGTTTGACCTCAATCTCAATTGTCACCGCACTGACAGTTGTCACGGTCGGTGCAATTCCGTTTGTGGGCCTTGTGGTGCCCAACATTGTTTCCCGGCTTTTCGGCGATAACGCGCGCAAGACACTTCCGATCACCGCGTTGGTTGGCGCGCTGCTGGTTCTCTTATGCGACATTTTCGGCCGCATTGTCCGCTTCCCCTATGAAGTGCCCGTCGGCACTATTTTAGGCGTGGTTGGGGCCGTAATGTTCCTGTGGATTTTATATGCAAGGCCGCGCCATGCCCGTTAAGCGCTTGACGATATTGGCCGCGATTTTGCTGGCGAGCTGCGTTTTTTATATGACCTATGGCGCAAAAGGCAGTTGGGACTTCATATTGCCCTTCCGCGGCACAAAGCTCATGGCCATATTGGTGGTGGCAGTTGCTGTTT
>CAJXLH010000240.1 GCA_913055925.1 uncultured Maritalea sp.
GATGTCGGCTCATCGCATCCTGGGGCTGGAGCAGGTCCCAAGGGTTTGGCTGTTCGCCAATTAAAGCGGTACGCGAGCTGGGTTTAGAACGTCGTGAGACAGTTCGGTCCCTATCTGCCGTGGGTGTAGGAATGTTGAAAAGAGTTGCCCCTAGTACGAGAGGACCGGGGTGAACGGATCTCTGGTGGACCTGTTGTGGCGCCAGCCGCAGTGCAGGGTAGCTATGTCCGGACGGGATAACCGCTGAAAGCATCTAAGCGGGAAGCCTCCTTTGAAACTAGCATTCCCTTGAGAGCCGTGGGAGACCACCACGTTGATAGGCCAGGTGTGGAAGCGCAGCAATGTGTGAAGCTTACTGGTACTAATAGCTCGATTGGCTTGATTGTTCTCATTAATCAATGTCCGTAATACACCAATTACCAAACACGAACATCATCACTAAGCGTTTAGCTTAGTCCTTTAACTTCACGATATTTTGCTTTTTGCCGACTTGGTGACTATGGCGAAGCGCTCAGAACCCGATCCCATTCCGAACTCGAACGTTAAATGCTTCAGCGCCGATGGTACTTTGTCTTAAGGCACGGAAGAGTAGGTCGTCGCCAAGTCTGCTAAAAGCAAAATGTCTCTCGATTACGATGTAAAAAGATATTCAAAACGCCTCTCAGCTACCCGCTGAGGGGCGTTTTTGCGTTTAGAATGGGCAAATTCGTCTTATTTGGAGAGCAAAATGGTCTTTCTCGTCCTGCTCATAGTCAATTTGTGGGCTTTTACGCTGTTTGGGCTCGATAAGAGGGCGGCAGAGCAGGGAAATCGTCGTGTTTCAGAGCGGTTTTTGCTCACTTTGAGCTTTCTGGGTGGATCAATTGGCGCGCTTTTGGCCTCGCAATTGTTTCGGCACAAAACAAAAAAGCAACCATTTCGTACCTTGTTGATTGCGGCACTACCAATAAATATCTGTTACGCCTTGTTGTTCAGTTACCTTGTTGTGAGTGGCTAAGTTCTCAAATATGCATTTTTGCCAATGGGCGTCGGGTTGGCGTTTGTTTATAAGACAGCATACTTATTTTCGGAATGTTGTATGTCGACTTGGCGCCTTATTTTTCCAATTCTAATTGGTTTCATCATCAGCTTCTTAGCTCAGGCTGTTGCATTGGCTGCGGCTTGTGACCCAAAATTTGAAGACAAGTTATGTGTTGCAGAACATGCTTACGCGCGCGCATGTAAACCGTTACCAGACTCCTACCAGCATTTTCGCATAGAAGAGCAACTATATGATTTGTTTCAGCTTTCACCGGAAATGGTGCAGCTGGGATTTTGTCGCGTAGAAGAATTGCGGATCGTTCGGAAGTGGGGAGAAAACTCACATAGTGGATTTGCGCTTGGGCGGCAAATTGTAATCGATCGGACTTTCTTGTTCGAGGTTGCAGATATGCCAGGAGATCGCGCGTTCCGGCGTGTTGTATTTTCTTTTCCCGGCTATACGGACCGCCCAATGCGTATGTTGCGCGATTTTCATGAGATTGAGAAAAGGCTTTTCCAGGCGAAACCCTATGTTGCTGGGTCGAGTTACGAATTTAAACACTTCATGTTGCACGAACTGGCGCATCTAGTTGACTTCAATTTTGAAAATAACCCGCAGCCAAACAGCGGATACTTTGCATGCGAATTTGCCGCGCAAATTCTTCACGGAAAGACTGAGCAAGCTTTGGGTTATAGCTCAGTATTCCCCGAGCAATTTGGACACAATGTTGACAGTGCGATCTACAAACGTCTCGCGGACAGCTCTATTTCATCTTTTTATGGAGCATCTTGGCCAACCGAAGACTTCGCCGAGCTCTTCGCTGACTATGTCCTGCTCGAGCATTTTGGCATCAATTACACTATTGAAAAAGATGGCGAGGTACTATTCGACCGCGCAAAGCAGTTTGAGAATGAGAACATTCAAAACAAACTTGCAATTGTAAAGACGGTCCTCGCATGGCCACAGATGACGGATGTCGAGCGGCACGCATTTATGGATGATCGGACCCATTGTCGTGGGATATTTGAACCGACTCTAGTTCAATAGGTCTTTCCGCATATTCGCGGCTAGCAAGTAAAGCACTGCAACCGAAAGCGACATCAATGTCATGGTGAGCCAGAGGGTTAGTCCGCCGAATTGGTGCAGCAGGAAGCCGCCGATGACAGGGGCAAGTACGAAGCCGAAAGAGGCGAGGGAAGCTGCTCCGAAATAGCTGCCTTTGAGGTGATCAGGTGCCATGCGGTCAATAATGATGTTGAGCGTTGGGAACAAAATCGCTTCGCCGATGCTTAAGACGAACATGGCAACAAGCAACCAAATTGCGGTTTCTGTTGGGGCGATGGCAAAGCCGAAAAAGCCGCTCGCAAACAACAAGACACCGGCCATGGCCCGCATCAAAGGGCGCACATTTTCCAACAGTTTGAGCAATGGGAACTGGAAGATGATAATGGTTGTACCGTTGACGAAGATCATCGTCGCATAGAGCTGCGCCAGTTCAACGACATTTTGCTGTCGCAAATATTGCACTAGGCCTGCATCGATCTGTCCGTAAGCGATGTCTGAGATCAGGGTTGCGGCGACAAAGAGCAAGAAAGCGGTGTCTTTCCTCAGCACCTTCAACGCGTCTGAGAACTTAAGCGGTTCGCCTGACTTTGTGCGTTTCAGTGGGCGCTCAATGTTGAAGATGACTGCGGCCACGGCGAAGTAAACCACGTAGAGGCCCGCAACAACCAAGAAAGTGCTTTGTTGCCCTGTGGCACCGGCAAAAGTGCCTAGCAATGGGCCCGTCGCCGCGCCGATATTGAGGAAAAAGTAGCGCATATGCAGCGCCATGTCTTTTACCTTGCGGTCCTCGACCATGTCGGTCATCAGGGCGCGCCCCGGATTTTCAACCATGCCGCGGCCAAAGCTTTGGATCACGGTGCCCGCAAACAGCATCCACAATTGATCCGATATGCCTAAAATTGTCATAGCGATCATGTTGAGCACCAGGCCAATCAAGATGATCTTTCGGCGGCCGACAATGTCTGAAAGATAGCCGACGTAAAAGCCGAAGATAACCCCGACAGCAGCTGAACCCGCCAGGAACGCACCGATTTCAAACTCATTCAGGCCAAATTTGTTGTGCAGCAAAATTGCCAGAAACGGCCACACCATAAAGAGCACAAATCGCGACGCAAAGGTTGCGAGGATGATGAGCCAAATGGTTTTGTTGAAGTAGCGCAGCGCGGCGAACATTAGCGTGACCAAAAATGCAAAGAGACAAGTGCAAGGGACCTTGCGCTCAGACTATGCACCTGTTGCGCGTCTTGTACAATAAAAAAGTTTTATCTTTTTTAATTCGAGGACCGTTTTATTTCGCCGTGTAAAGCGCACGATCGGCCAGAATACGTTCCGCCAAATAGTCTACAAAAATGCGGATGCGGCCGGTGGTGCGCAGGTCTCCATGCAATAAGAGCCAAAGGGACCGGTCAGACAATGATTTGGAATATGGCGCCCTCACAAGCCCGTCAACGTGATCGGCGATAAAGCAGGGCAACATGGTGAGGCCAAGGCCGGCTTTGGCGAGTTGTAGTTGGGGCACCACTTCATTGGCGCGATGCCGCAAATTGGCTTTCGGGAAGGCAGAGTTCTGGGTCCACGCGACTTTTTGCGTGCCTTCCTCTTCTCCCCACCCAATCCAATGCAGCCCTTCGCCGCCATTGTCTTTTATGGTCTTGGCATATTCCGGGCTGCAAAATACAGCCTTGGTACAGGTGATGACGCGTCGCCCGATCACATCATCATTTACTTCTGAAACATAGCGCAGTGATACGTCCGCCTCACGTCGATTGAGGTCAGCAAAACTATTGGAAAGGTGAAGATGAATATCAATTTCGGGATAGCTCTGGGAGAAGTCTGTTAGGTAATCCGAGATGGGCGATAGCATAGCGGATGGCGGCAGCGAGAAATGGATTGCGCCCTCAAGCTTTTGGTCACGTCCTGTAACAATGCGGGAGGCGGCGGCAATCTCGTTTTCGATGTTTAGCGCATGGGGCAGTAATTCTTGCCCGATAGCGGTTAGCCCAAGGCCGGTTTTTGTGCGATCAAAAAGCCGCGTGTCGATATGTTCTTCAAGTGTCGTGAGGCGCCTAGCCAATGTTGCATGATTGACGTTGAGATCTTCAGCGGCGCGGCGCAGCGTTCCCGCGCGCGAAATCGCAAGGAAAATCTTGATGTTATCCCAGTCGAGCCTGTTGATCGGCGTGCTCATCAGCTTGATCCTTGTGGTTCATAAATGCGCCATCATGTATAAATGTTGCATATTTTAACCTACAGGCTTCGGTTCTATCTTCAAGTGGTAATGAAAACGAGGAGATGGAAATGAGCGCGATACATAAACAAATTGTCGTGAATGCCCCGATTGAAGATGTGTGGGCCAGTTGGGATGCTTTTGGCGATATCATGGTGTTTAATCCCAATGTAAACAAATCAAAGCTCTTGCCTGGCAGCCAAAAAACGGGCCTTGGGGCGAAGCGGCGCTGTGACTTTACAGACGGCAAAAACCACGTGTTGGAAGAACTTGTGGGC
>CAJXLH010000241.1 GCA_913055925.1 uncultured Maritalea sp.
CGGAAAAACCCGATTTTCAGTTGGTTCGACGCGCGATTTAAACGACAAAACCAGACGCGTCAAGCATAAAGTTTTTATCGTTTAACTTCAACAAGTTAGCAATGTGGTATTATATTACCCGGATTTTTCGTTAGACATATCAGCAAGATATGCCACACCAGCCGCGCACAACAAGAATGCGGTAATTTGGTGCGCAAGCGCCAGATGGATTGGCACCACCCACAAAAGCGTCAAAATGCCAAGAATGACCTGCAAAACCGTCAGGCCTGCGATCACGACCATCCATCCATGTACGCCATCGAACTGGGTTTTACTCCAGGCATGCCAGGTCAACCCAACAAGGAAAGCTGTAATGACATAAGCCAGCATCCGGTGGTTGAATTGCACCGTGACGATGTTTTCAAACGAATTAAGCCACCAAGGCTTTAGCGTCGTCAGGCCTTCGGGAATAAACTTACCAGCCATAAGTGGCCAAGTGTTGTGGCTAAAACCGGCATCGATCCCCGCAACAAACGCCCCTGCGATGATTTGAACATAGATGAGCAGCACAAAGGCCCAAATGAGCGGCTTCCACCCAGATTGGACCCACATTACTGTTTTGGGGCGCAATCGGCGCGCAACCCAAGTTAAGGCGAGCAGCAATATGCATGCCGCGCCGAGGTGCGCTGCCAATCGATATTGAGAAACGTCAACACGCTCTGTTAAGCCCGAGGACACCATCCACCAGCCCAAAAAGCCTTGAAACCCGCCAAGCAAAAACAAAGTAAACAACGCTGGCGCGAGTTTCCAATCCAAGCGCTTCTGCACCAAGAACACAACAAACGGGATTAGAAATGCAAAGCCGATTAGGCGGCCAAGAAAGCGGTGTCCCCACTCCCACCAAAATATGAACTTGAATTCCTCAAGCGACATTCCTTTGTTGATCTGCTGATACTCAGGAATCTGACGATAAAGATCAAACTCCGCATTCCATTCTTCAAGAGTCAGCGGTGGAATGGCCCCTGAAATTGGTTTCCATTCTGTGATGGAAAGTCCAGAATCGGTTAGCCGTGTAGCGCCGCCGACAAGAACCATCATCAAAACGAGAAAACTCAGAAAGTAAAGCCAATAGCGAACCGGACGGATCTTCGCTTCGTATTGATCGGCAGGTGAAGGCGTTGCGACGTTCGACATGGACGAATTCGTTTTTGTTGAAGTTGAAAGCTGTGTTAAAGCCATATTTGACGAGTTTCAACCTCGCGCAATGACGCACCATATACGACAGAACGAACTCATAGGATCAACATGACGCTTAGTCAGAGAAAACTGCTCGGCATTCCACTGCTACTGCTCATCATCATTGTGTATGCGAGTATCGCGGTCGCGATTTACGAGAACTTTCTCGTTGGTGCACACAACGTTGTGTTGTTGATCTATTTTGTGGTCGCAGGCATGGGATGGTTTTTCCCGGCAGCATGGGCCATCAAATGGATGAGCGCGCGGCCACACGAGTTAGAACCTAGTCAAGATTGACCTTTTTCATGCCGCTATGTGCGGTGAAAATGGCGCCTGTGAGAAAGACCGGCAAAAACCGCTTCTTCTGATAATGCCCGTTTAGCGATATACGTGGCAGCGCTTCAGCGTAATCTGAGTTTTCTACGTAAAGCCCGCCAGGACGCGTCGTCACACCCGAGGCAAATCCTAGTTGTTTTACCACGGCAAACTCCCGCCGAGTTGCCGAAAGCGGTCCACCAAGCGGATAAGAGAAATGGGTGGGCGGCTTGCCGGTGCGTTGCGCCAGCACCTCGCGAGATTTCTCAATCTCTTTGCGCATTTCATCTTCCGGCAGCTTTGTTAATTCGTAGTGATTCATCGTGTGTGCACCGATGGTGCAAAGCGGTTCATCAACGAAGGTTTGCAACTCTTCCCACGTCATAATCAAGTCGCGACAGTGCTGCACAAGGTCAAGCTTGTACTTCACACACAAACGACGCAGCAGCTTCATCCGTTCAGCTTCTAGCGCTTTGCGCATAAACCAATAAAGCTCGTCAAAAACGGCATTCTTACTCTCTGTGGAGGCCGTTTCGCGATATTCAGCGCCCTGCCCCAAATCGAACTCGAGGCTAGCATTGTTTTGAATGATGTCTTCCAACGCTTGCCACCAGATTTCCGCGCGCGCATCGATCAGTTCTGGCGCAATAAAGAGCGTGAACGGGCAGTTGTGCTTTTTGAGAATCGGCAACGCGTATTGCAGATTGTCTTTATAGCCATCATCAAATGTAAACACCGCAAACGGCTTAGTTTGCCCTTCATGTGCCATCCGCGCAAGTGCCTCGTCCAAATCAACAATATCGACGTCATTTTCACGACACGCCACAATAGCTTGCTCGAGAAACTCTGGCGTGATCTGCAAAATTGCATTGGGCGAAAAGTCGTGCGGCTTATCTGGCAAAACGCGATGCAGTGTGAAAATAACACCCTTGCACTTCGAAAAACGGCGAATGGTCTTCGCGACCCCTGGAAGCGCAAAAACCTCCATCGCCGCACGAATGAGTTTGTATTTCAATCCAGACATGGCGAAACGTTATGCGACGTGAGCTTGTCGGTCAGGTGTGCGAACTTCTTGTACATCATTGATGCCAATCGCATTCAAATCCGTCAGTAACTCGGCTGCGGTCACATCATCTTTGTCACTGGTGACCATAAGCAGCGCCGCATCCGTATCAGCAAATGGCGCAAGCGGTGCGCGCAACCCAATGCGGCCGCACTCTACGATCACATGATCATAAACTTCGGTTAGCGCCTCCACCATCAATTCAAATCGCTCTGAATTGTAGTTCAACCGTTGTTTTGTGCCCCAAGGTACAAAATATTGTTCATCGCCATCTGCTCGATGGATGATATCACCAAAGTCGACATCGCCATCGCACATGTCTGTTAGTCCCAGCCCGACAAACTGGTCAGGTCCACCGGCATTGATCACAATGGCCGAGCGTCCGTTGGCGCCAAGAGTATTCAGCAATTCGTCAGCCAACACGCTGTCGGTGCGTTGATTTGCAGCGTTGGCCACCAGAACGATGTTTCGGTTTTCCACGATGAGCTTTTGAACAACGCTTTTTGTTGTTGTCGTTTTTTCAAGTGCAACGGGATTTGGTTTGCGCACAACGGGTGAAACCTGCTGTGTTTCTGGTGCGACCGCCTGTTGCGCTGGTGACTCAACATGTTCGGGCTCTTTAGCCTCGGCATATTCCTGAGCTGCAACCACAGGTTCGGACACATCAACGACTTCTTCTGACGGCTGCACTTCGTCGCTTCGCACAACGTTAGTGCGCGCGGTGATCAAATTGCCTGCTGCAAGTTCTTGGATAATCAACATACCAATTTGAACGATCAGCGAGATCGCACCCACCAATACCAACAACAGCGGTTTGTTCGGCCAAGATGGTCTTGACGGCACTGATGCGGTGGAAATGATCCGCACATCTGGGAAGATCGCGCCAGTATTTGTCCGCGCTGTTGCTTCATTTTGACGAGCAAGGAATGTGTTCAACAAGTTCCGCTTAGCCGTTGCTTCTCGCTCCAATTCAGCTAGTTCAACAGATGAGCGTTCGGCACCAGACGCTGAGAGCTTGAGGCGAACAAGTTCGTCTTTCAAACTTTTCTCAAGTTCACCTTCAATCTCGGCCTGCGTTTCCAGCGATTCAGCAATGCGGCGACCTTCAACTTGTATCTGACGATCAATGTCACGAATTTGCGCGTCAAGCGCCTGCAATGTCGGGTGATTCGCCAACAAGGTCGCAGCGGCTTGCGCGCGAGATGCTTGAAAATTGGCTTTTTGTTCTGACATGCGCTGCACAATTGGCGACTGTCGCACATCTGGAACGGTGTCGAGGCTCTGCCCCGACCGCAGGAGATTGCGAATTGAACGCGCACGCGTTGTTGCTGAGTTTTTGCGCTCCGTTACCACGCTGATCTGCCGCGCAAGGTCAGAAAGCTGTTGTCCTATGAGGGTCGTGTTCTGGCCAGATTGGAATAGATCATTCTCCACGCGGAAGTTGGCAACCTTGCTTTCGGCATCCAGCACATCTTTACGCAAACGATCAATCTCTTGATCGAGCCATTTGGTTGCATCGGACGTGTCTTCAATGGCCAGCCCCGAACGGCGTGCAACCAATGCTTTTGCAAGCGCATTTGCAACATCAGCTGCCGTTTGCGCATCACCCGCCTTATACTTAATCGAAATCACACGACTATCACGTGCCTGCGCTGCGGTTAGATTCTTGCGCAGCTTGCCGACAATTTTGTCATCCAAAGAACTATTTGGCTTTGTCTCAGAAGCACTGCCAGAGGAAAACACCGCAAGTAGCAATCCTAGCGGACTTGGAGAAGAGCTAGAAAACTCGTCATTCGAACGCAGATCCAACTGATCGACCACGCTCAGCAATGTTTCGCGAGATTTCAGCAATTGAATTTGGCTAGCAATGGCCGCATTGTCGACTGCCGCCTGGCTAACGCCACCGCTTCTGTTGCTTGAGTTTTCGGCAAAACTATCACTTCGCGGCTCCAACAAAACGCTGGC
>CAJXLH010000242.1 GCA_913055925.1 uncultured Maritalea sp.
TGTCTGGCAGGGGGATGTTTTTGTTCGATGCCAAAGCCTGCGCACGCAATTGTTGTGGTGTCATTATTTATACGCTCCCGCGGGTGGTGCTTGATAATATTGGTTTGTGTTCTGGGATGACTGCGTGACGATGAGGTCGCGCAAAATGCTGTCTGCGAGACCAATGCCGCCTGCTTGAGCCATTTCATTAGAATGTTCGGTTGCTAACATGCCCCGCCAAGTTTCTTCGGCATGGCCGCCACCAAATGGCCCTTCGGTATCAACTGATGAGGAGACTTGTGAAAGAAGCGTGTTTAGAAAAACGCCTTCAAGCTCGGTCGCCTTTTCTTTTAGTTTGTTGAAGTCGCTTTGCGCCATGTAGTGTGGCTTTTCGACAGGGATATGCAGTGTTGAGCCAGCCATTAGAGTACCTCAATTTCTGCTTGCAGTGCGCCAGCTGACTTGATGGCTTGCAATATTGAGATCATGTCACGCGGGCTAATGCCGAGCGCATTTAAGCCGTCCACAAGTTCCTGAAGGGTCACGCCTTCTTTGACGAGTGCGAGATTGCTATCGATTTGTTCAACGTCAACTTCTGTGCGCGGTACGACAACCGTTTCACCGAGGGACAGGGGGTTTGGCTGCTCGACGAGCGGCGATTCTGTAATCGTCACGGTGAGATTGCTTTGGGCAACGGCAACGGTTGAGACGCGCACTTCGCTGCCCATAACAATAATGCCGGAATTTTCGTCAATCACGATTTTTGCCGGCTGGTCTGGGGTGACCACCAATTGTTCGATGTCGGTTACCAGATCGACAATGTTTCCGTTAAAACCGCGAGGCAATGTGAGCTCGACAGTCGCATTGTCCAGTGGGACAGCGGTTGGCAGGCCAATCAGGTTGTTGATGGCCAGCGCGATGCGACGAGATGTTGTGAAATCTGGATTTTTGAGAGCCAAACGAACAGAGCGCCGTGTGCCAAGTGAGAAATTGACTTCGCGCTCGATGATCGCGCCATTGGAAATCCGACCGGTTGTTGGCACACCAGAGATTATTTGGGCTGCGTCGCCGCCAGCTTGAAAACCATTGATAGTCACAGGCCCTTGGGCAATTGCATAGACTTCGCCGTCAACGCCGGTGAGTGGGGTAACGAGCAATGTGCCGCCTTGTAAGCTTTTCGCATCGCCGAGTGCGGACACCGTTAAATCTATGCGGGATCCTTGGGTTGCAAAGGGCGGTAGATTGGCGGTGACCATGACCGCGGCAACGTTTGCTGTCCGCATTGAGGCATCAAGCGTGTTTACGCCCATGCGCTCCAACATGGCTTGCAGACTTTGTTTGGTAAAAGGTGAGTTGTTTAGCCCGTCGCCGGTGCCGTTTAAGCCAACGACAAGGCCATAGCCGACAAGTTGGTTTTCGCGAACACCTTCGATATCGACAATGTCTTTAATGCGCGCCGCATGAGCCGCGCCTGCGGTGGCGAGTAAGCACAACGCAATAAAGACAAGCTGTATCGTTTTTCCCAAATATTTGGTCATTACTTTCCCCAGTTTCGGTTTGAAGCGGCGCTCCCCAGCGCACAAACTTCGAACTACCGATATACTTGCGAGAAGCGTGCCAGTTTTTAAGGTTGTTCTAAGTGTATGAAAAATATGAGAAAAAGGATATCTTTTTCAGTAGTTGCGGAAAAATGGGTGCTTAGGCGGGAAAATTTTGCCGATTTTTGCTATGGTGGTGTAAGAGGGTGGTAGAAATTGCCTAATGCTAAATTCGAACTCAAGCTAATGGAGAGGTGACATGCGCATCACGGATCAAAACCGTGTGAATCGCACAGACGCCAAAAAGGCCAAAAAGGCTGACCAATCCGGCAGCCAGACCTTTCGAGTGCAGGGCGAAACACAACAAACGCGCGCTTCCACCTCCACAGCACCTTCGCAAGATGTAGGCAGTATCGATGCATTGTTAGCGCTGCAGGCCGTCGAAGATCCGTTGGTTGGCAAAAAGAAATCTATCCAGCGTGGTCATGATTTGTTGGACGGGCTTGAGCGCATCAAGACGGACCTTTTGGTCGGGCGGCTTTCTGAGTCGCGGCTCGACAATATGTTGAACTTGGTCACAAAAGCGCGACAAAAGAGCGATCCTGAGCTTGATGGCATAATAGATGACATTGAATTACGAGTTCGTGTTGAACTGGCAAAGTTCAATCGTTTCTAGGGCTTTAGTAGTTAAACGCATCCAAAATTTGATCTTCATTTAATTGACATAGTGTCGCCGTAAACCCTGCTGCACAAACTCACTTGCTGTGAGGGCGGTTCGCGATTATATATGTCGCGCATAGACTTAGGGAGTAGTGCTGTGTCAATGGATTTGGAGAGCAAAGTCGAGCAACCTGTACCGCTGGCGGATATTGACGATGATTACCGCCCGTCTGACGATGAAGAGTTTATGAACCCTCGTCAGCTTGCATATTTCCGTCGCAAGTTGGTTGCTTGGAAAAATGATATTCTGCGTGAGAGCAAGGAAACGCTTGAAGCTCTGCAGGAAGAAAGCCAAAACCACCCAGATATTGCTGATCGCGCTTCATCTGAAAGCGATCGTGCACTTGAGTTGCGTACACGTGACCGTCAACGCAAGCTGATTTCCAAAATTGATGCTGCGATGTCGCGTGTCGATGATGGCACATATGGCTATTGCGAAGTGACAGGTGAGCCGATTGGTTTGGCCCGTTTGGACGCGCGTCCGATCGCCACCATGAGCCTTGAAGCGCAAGAAAAGCACGAGCGCCGCGAAAAAGTTTACCGCGACGACTAAGACACAATGGCCCGGCATTTCGCTGGGTCACATATTCAAATCTTGCCTTTTGAGGCATTTGAATGTGAAATAGGTGCAATAATAAGTTTGTTTGAGGGAGAATTGTCGGGTGTCAGATTTGGCCATGAAAATGGAGACGCCCCAATTCGAGCGCGATAAAAATGCGCTGGACGCCCGCATTTGGCCAATTTCTAAGCCGTATGATGTGGTGTTTTATCGCTCTTACGGTCTCAAATCGAACGTCAATGTTACCTTTCAGCACCTTGTAGATTTTGGTGCTTTCGAATCCTCACAAAAATACACACACTGCGCGCTAGTTGGTTCTGAACTGACAGCGATCGAAGCATATCCGCGCGCCGTTAAGGGTTATTACACCGAATTATTGCACCCGGGCGGTGTTCGTTTCGTTCCAGTGATTGACCTTTGTTACGAAAGCCATAACCGTTACCGCGACTTTTTGGTGCTGCGGGCGCCTGGGTTGCAATCAAATGAAACCGCGTTCGGCGCGGAATCGATGATGAATGCGTGGCGTTACATCGAGTCTAAATACGGGCTGCGCCGCTTTTTGGGGATTGGTCGCGGTCCTCGGGACAGCAATTCAAAGCAAATCAAAGAATGGCTTTCTTGTTCCGACCTTGTGTTAAAGATTTTGGCGGATTCTGAGCGCTTTGGCCTGAAATTTAAAGAGCGTGTTACGCCGAGTGGATTGGTTGCCACTTTGCGCACTTTGGGCTGGCAGGATGTCACCTTGGACTATGCGCCGCAGCGATTTGAGGCCAAGAGCCGCCAGTATATGCAACGTTTTGGCCTCACAGGTCCGCAGCGGGCTGGTGTTGATCTTTACGCGCTAAAGATGGCTTGGAGTTTGGGCACATTCGCGCAATCGATCCAGCGTCAGCAATATATGGTTGAAGAATATATCAACCGGCAATTGTCAAACATCTGGCCGGACGGTTTGGATGCACGGCGATATTTAGAAAAGTTTACAGCCGAGCACGCGATGCAGGTGCTGGAGCAAGTGCGCAATGCGCGACGGGAAGAATTCTCTTCTCACATCGATCCGCTTTTGGCAGAGTTGCAGCAAAAGCGGCATATTCTTAAGTAGATTTCTTTTCCTCTAGTCCCGAAATCAGTTTTTGCGTGAGAGCGTTGAGCGTATCCAATTCGGCTGAACTGAGCGACGCGATGATGCGGGTTTGATTTTCAACATGCAGCGGCAGCATCATCTCAACCTTATCGAATCCTTCCGTCGTGAGCACAACAATCACGCCGCGCCGATCCTCTGGGTTGCGTTGGCGCTCGACAAGTCCTGCCTTTTGTAGCCGATCAATTCGGTTGGTCATGCCGCCAGATGAAACCATAGTTGCTTCATATAGTTGCGTGGGGGTGAGGGCATAAGGCTTGCCGGATCGGCGCAGGGTGGCGAGTACGTCGAATTCGCCTGGGTGCAAATTATGTTCAGTGAAAAACGGTTCGAGCCGTTCAGCCATTATGCGTTGCGCCAGTTCGGCAAGTCGCCCCAAAGTGAGCATTGGTGCAGTGTCGATTTCTGGACGTTCTTTCGCCCATTGATTGGCTGCAAATTGCGCGCGATCCATCCTGATATCCATTTATCTTGACATTAAGATACTTATCACTAAGATAATATCAGAACTTCTGCATAAATCAAACAAATTGGAGCTTTGTCATGTCAGTTCAAAGCACGGTTTCGCCTGCGCTGGCCCCGAATGAGACTGGATCCGGCTTG
>CAJXLH010000243.1 GCA_913055925.1 uncultured Maritalea sp.
TTTCCCTCAACTTCACCCGCATAGGTGTAAAGGCTGCGCGAAGCGCCAATCAGATCAAGTGCGATGTTTGGCATGGCCAAATCTTCTTCAAGAAGTGGCGCGTGGCCACACCATTCAGAAATGCGATGCCCAAGAATAAGGTGGTCGTCACCCAATTCTAAAAGCGCATTAAATAGGGCGTCAGACATTACATATGCCCCACTTCTTCAGGGATCTCATAAAAAGTCGGGTGACGATAAACTTTATCAACGCCTGGTTCGAAATTCTCTTCGATCTGATCAGGGTCTGACGCAAAAATGGCTTTTGACGGCACGACCCAAATCGAAAGACCTTCGCCGCGACGCGTGTACGTATCGCGGGCGGCGTTGAGCGCCATGATTTCATCTGCAGCGTGCAGCGATCCACAATGCTTATGCGATAAGCCATTTCGCGGGCGGATAAACACTTCCCATAGTGGTGTTTCTTTAGACATATCAGTTCTCCCATCCCTCTCAGCAGCGTGTAAACGCGCTAGAGGTTTTCCAAAATTGAAGTTTATTCAGCAGCTTGTTTTTGCTGTCGCGCAGCGCGTTTTTCTGCGTGTGCAAGCGCGGCATCACGCACCCAGGCACCTTCGTCCCACGCCTTGTTGCGCGCTTTGATCCGGTCACGGTTCATTTGCCCATGACCTTTAACAACCCGCCAGAACTCGTCCCAGTCGATCTCACCGTGATCGTAACCGCCCTTACCGTTATTTTTTTCCGGGTTCCATTTAAGATCCGGATCAGGAACGGTTAGGCCCAGATATTCTGCTTGCGGCACGGTGGCGTCGATGAATTTTTGACGCAGCTCATCGTTAGAGAAACGCTTGATTTTCCATTTCATTGATTGCTCAGAATGGCTGGAATCTGCGTCGTGTGGACCAAACATCATAAGCGATGGCCACCACCAGCGGTTAAAGGCGTCTTGCGCCATTTGCTTCTGCTCTTCAGTGCCTTGGCAAAGTTTCATCACCGCTTCATAGCCCTGGCGCTGGTGAAAGCTTTCTTCCTTGCACACACGGATCATGGCGCGCGCGTAGGGTCCATATGAACAGCGGCAAAGTGGGATTTGGTTCATAATTGCCGCGCCATCCACAAGCCACCCAATGGTGCCGATATCTGCCCAGGTTGGTGTCGGGTAGTTAAAGATGGAAGAATATTTGGCTTTGCCGGACAGCAATTCTTCGGTCATTTGCTCGCGGGTGACGCCAAGGGTTTCGGCAGCTGAGTAAAGATAGAGACCGTGTCCACCTTCGTCCTGAACTTTTGCAAGCAGCGCTGCTTTGCGACGAAGAGACGGTGCCCGCGTGATCCAGTTGCCTTCAGGCAACATACCGACAATTTCAGAATGAGCGTGCTGGCCAATTTGCCGCACGAGCGTCTTGCGATAGCCCGCTGGCATCGCATCGTTCGGCTCAATCTTTTCTTCGCGATCAATGCGCGCTTGAAACTTTGCAAGAAACTCTTCGGTTTCAGTCGTAGCGCTATCCGCGCCAATCAATCCTTGAGAATACATATTGGCAATCCCCTCTCTCCATGACTATAATATGTCACGAAAAATGAGAGATCAAATAATTTTTGTAACATAAAGAGGTTGGGGATGGCTGAACGCCTAAATGCTGAGGCACTAGAAGGACTTATCGTTGAAATTTGTGCGCCATGGGTGGTGGAATTAGGCATTAAAGTGCTTGAGCTCGGGGAATCAAACACCAGATTTATTATGCCGGCGACTGAAAAAATCTTACGTCACCGAGGACCTAATGGCGGATTGGTGAGCGGTCAGGCACTCATGGCAGGTTCGGATACGGTGTCGTTTTTGGCACTGAGTTACCTCAATGGTCGGTTCCGCAACTGTGTCACTGTTGATATGTCCACAAACTTTATGCGTCCCCTGCCAGAAGGCAATGTTATTTATGATGTAACGGTGTTGTCCAATGGCAAGCGATTAGCAACCACGCGGGTGGATATCTTTGCCGAAGGAAGCGAGAAGGTCGCAACGACATCAACGGGCGTTTTTGCATATATTGAAGATTAGGGTGGCTTACGAGAACCGGCGTTTTAAAGTCGCAAGCGCGCCTTCTGGTGTTGGCGTGTTCCACCAGTTTTCGGATTGTTGAAGTAGATCTCGGTAAAGAGAACGCACGCGTTCATGGCATGCTTGTCCCGGCCAGTTTGAAGGCAACAAATGATTGGGTAAGTCTGGCTGCCGCAGGGCAAGACGACGCCAATCATGGATCAGCAAAGTTCGCACAACCATTGCTTGGAGCGCATTGAATTTTGAAACGTGTTCTTGCAGCGGTTTTATTCGCATTGAGAGTGCTTCAAATTCCTTTGCCAAATCCTCGATGCCGAGTTGCTCGCTCACCCAGTCTGGTAAGGTGTCAATTTTGGCTGGCAGGATTAGGAATTCAGATTTGGCAAGTTGAGCTTCAATCTGTCTGTCGATTTGGGCAAATAGGGCGACGCCATTTCGCAACCGAGTGCCGCCCAATGCTTCTAGCAAGCCGCTTTGTTTTTCCCGCGCTTTGCCAAGTTCGTCGGGTCCAACAGCGATGATTAACTCTTGCGCACTATGCGCATCAGGACCGCGGTAAATCTTTTCGGCAGCAGGGACAAATGTTTTTTCGCCCGCTTTTGAGAGCTTATAGAAACTATGGCGCCCGCGCTTTTCCCGTATGACCCAACCCTCTTTTGCAAGGCGAGACATGGCAGTACGCAATGCGCCGCTTTCAACCTGCATTGCCCCAAGCAGATATTGGAGATCTGACATGGCAACTGTTCCACCTCGGGGTTGTACAGCATCGCCAAATATGGTGATCACCACCGACCAAACGGATATTTTTTACTTTGGTACCTACCTTCACCACAGCCGAAGATCCTTTTACTTTCAGATCTTTAATCACCGTAACCGTGTCACCATCCTCCAAGACATTACCGTTTGAATCACGAATAACATCTTCATCAGCCGCTGTACTATTCTCACCTTCCTGCCACTCATGCGCACACTCAGGACAGACAAACATATCTTGATCCTGATAGGTATATTCAGAACCACAGGCAGGGCAATTCGGCAAATCACTCATAATATTTCCAGATAAACAAAAGGGTTATTCTAACCGATATAAGTGTTAAAACCTGTTTTATCTGCATAAAAAAGGCCCCTTTCGGAGCCTTTTTAATTCTAAGAAATGCTGATTAGAAGTGGTAACGAACGTTCGCTGTCACGTTTCTACGTTCACCGAAACCACAATCCCTACCTTCACCACGACACCAAGCTACATATTCATTATCAGCTAGGTTTTTAGCATCCAATGAAAAGTCCCAATTTTTATAGGTATAACCTATCATTGCATCGTAAAGCGTCACAGAAGGCACCTCTGGGCCAGCACCGTTACCATAGTCATAACCTACGGTGTCACCAATATAACGAACACCCGCCCCAATTCGCCAGTTAGTTGCGAAGTAATACCGATTCCACCATGAGGCCATTTTTTCAGCAACAGCAGCTATCCGCTCACCTGTTTCACCATTATCTGCATGCAGATCTGTATAGGCGAATTGCGTTTCAAACTGGTTCCAGCGTTTATTAATTTGTAATTCCCAGCCATCAATTGTAGCTCCAGTTTGAGTCAACCCCCCCCGCACGTCACCCTGAACTCTATTTTGCTGTGTAATATCGAAGTAGGCAGCTGTGATACCTAACGTCCTATCATCCGATAAAAACTTAAAGCCATACTCTCTCTGAACACCTGTTGTTGGTTTCAGAGCATTACCTTCTCCAGTTCCGTCAGTGCTCAGGTTCATATTGAAGGCTTCAGCATAGCTCGCGTATGGTGAAAACCCATTATCAAATCGATACATCGCACCAATACGACCAGTATTAACAATTTCATCACTTGTTAAATTGGATCCTGTCACTCTATGCAAAATACTTTTTGCCCAGTCACGACGAAATGCCGTGGAAACGACTACCGGACCAATTTCCATGTGATCAGCTATATAAAAACCAACTTGTCTGATTTCACTGTCATTTCTATCAACCGGATTTAAGCCAACCGATGACATATCTATTTGTCCATAAACTGGGTTATAAATATTAAACGTTGCCGGTAATGCCACACTTGCACGATTGTCTTCATCTTCGGTGGCATCCTGACGATCAATACCAATCAGCAAATTATGTTTTGTTATCCCGATATCAAACTGGCCTTCAAGTCGAGCATCCAAGTTGAATACACGCGTTTCTTTATCTGACATGAAAGCTGTTCTACCAATTGTCCCATCTGTAGCAATACCTGCACCGCCTATTGCTGTCCATATTTCACGTGTTGATGTACTAGACTCTGTATAGCGTGCTGTCGCTGATACTTTCCAGCTTTCATCAAGCTGATGGTTGGCAATAAAAGTTAGCTCTGTCTTTTCACGATCATATTTATCCCAATCTGGTTCACCTGCAAATGTATCTGAAGAAACGCGACCAAATGGACCTGTTGAATCTAGAGTGA
>CAJXLH010000244.1 GCA_913055925.1 uncultured Maritalea sp.
GAACGCATATTTGTGGGTCATTGCAGGTGTCTCAACCCACTGACCATTTTCCCAGTGACGTGCAGGTGCGGTCACTTCACGGATATTGATCTCAGGGTTGAAGTTGGTGGCAAATGGTTTGCCATTGTCACCGCCATTGCAATCCAAAATATCAATCTGGCGGATGGTTTTGAGCTTGTGTTTTCTGAGCCATGTCGCAAATACAGATGTGACGCCTGGGTCAAAACCTGAGCCCAAGATCGCCGTTAGACCAGCTTCTTTGAACTTGTCTTGATAGGCCCACTGCCAATGATATTCAAACTTGGCATTGTCTTCGGGCTCATAGTTGGCCGTGTCGAGATAGTTGGCGCCCGCCTTAAGGCAGGCATCCATAATCGCCAAATCTTGATAGGGCAGCGCAAGGTTGACGACCAACTCGGCACCTGTTTTTTCAATGAGTGCGGCCGTGGCATCAACATCCATAGCGTCAATTTCAGCAGTGCCAATCTCTACGCCTGTGCGCTCTTTAACTGACTTGGCAATGTCATCACATTTAAATTTGCGACGCGAGGCCAATGTGATTTCCGAAAAGATGTCGCTATTCATCGCCATCTTGTGAACAGCAACAGATCCAACGCCACCTGCGCCAATGACAAGTACTTTGCCCATCAAATTGTCCTCTTAAGATTGGTTATTTTTCGAAATAAGTGTAGCCGCCAAGGCTGTCTTTGTAAGCCTCAATCAGCACGCGGCGCTCAGAAATTGTGAGCTTCTTGCTGCTCACCGCTTTATCGACACGCTTCCTGAAGGTGGAAAGGCAGGCCTGAGCTTCATATTCGACATAGTCGAGCACCTCAGCAATCGTGTCGCCTTCAACCTCGTGCAAAAGATCAAACTCGCCATCTTCACCAAGCGCCACGGTGACCACATTGGTGTCACCAAATAGATTGTGCAAATCGCCGAGCGTTTCTTGATAGGCACCGACAAAGAAAACGCCAATATAATAGGTTTCGTCTTCGCTGAGGTCGTGCACCGGCAAGGTTGGCGAGATGCCATCTGCCAAAACAAACTGATCGATCTTCCCGTCACTGTCGCAGGTTATGTCAGACAAAACCGCATCGCGTTGCGGGGGCTCGTTCAGCCGTTGCAACGGCATAATCGGGTGCAACTGGTCGATGGCCCAAACATCTGGCAATGATTGAAACAAAGAGAAATTGCCATGATAAATGTCGGCAAAATTTCCCAACTGTTCTTCAAGCTGTTCTGAAGTCTCTGCTTCTTTCGCCAGTGTTTTGAACTGGGCCACAAGGTAACGGAAAACTGTTTCTGCGAGCGCGAGCGATTGAATGTCGAGATTGCCACGGCGGAATAGTGCACGCACTTCTTCGCGGTAATAAATCGCGTCGTTCACGCACTCTTGCAGTCGTTTCTCGGTCAAATAGTCACGAATAGCCGATAGATCGCCGATTAGGTGATGTGCGCCTTCTTGGATTGTCGGCATAGTCGGGCTGTCATAAAGCGTGGTGTCGAGCACATCAAAAATCAGCATCGAGGAGAGGGCGACAACACCTCGTCCGCTTTCCGTGATGATATTAGGATGCGCAATTCCCGCATCGTCCATCGCATATTTGACGGTTTCAACTACAGCTTCACAGTACTCTGGCAGGCTATAGTTGACCGAGTTCTCGTTCGATTGCTTCTCGCCCGTATAGTCGACGCCTAGGCCGCCACCAAGGTCAAGAAATTTCAATGGCAAACCAAGCGCTTTCAGCTCAGTGAAGAAGCGGCAAGCTTCGCTGACAATGCGGCGCACATCGATGATGTCGGAGATTTGCGAGCCAAGGTGCGAGTGCTGAAGGATCAGGCAATCTTCCATGCCTTCGGCCTTCAAGCGATTTACAACGGCCACCACATTGTCGGTGGTCATGCCAAAGCTAGACCGATCACCAGAGCTTTCCGCCCAGTTGCCTTTAATCTTGTGAGTGAGCTTAATGCGCACACCAAGGCGTGGTTTTTCGCCCAACGCCTTTGACACTTTGATCACCAGGTCCAGCTCTTTCGGGCTTTCCAAAACGATGATGGTGTTGAAACCGATTTTGCAGGACAGAATGGCAAGTCGGATGAACTCTTCATCTTTCACGCCATTGCAAATCAGTAGGCCATCTTTAGCGATCCGTTGCGCAAGAGCGATCAACAATTCCGGCTTAGAACCAACCTCCAAACCATATTGGTATTGGCGTCCGGTTTCGACAATCCGCTCAACAACTTCGGCTTGCTGGTTCACCTTGATCGGGAACACACCGCGATAGGCGCCTTGATACTCATATTCCTTTATGGCGGCGGCAAAACCCTCATTCAATTCGATGAGGCTGGACTGCAAAAACGAGTTTACGCGCAAAAGAACGGGGGAATTGATGCCGCGTTCGCCTAGGTCTGCAACGATCTCTGCGATGCTGATCGGATCGGCTTCAGGGTTCTGTACATCACGCAACCCAGCATCACCATTGGGCAAAACCGTTAGAAACTGGTGTCCCCACCGATCAATGCCATAAACATCCGGGCCCAATTTAGCGTCCAAATTGCCGTTCCTTTACGTTGAGTGCTGCACCGCCAAAACCTTTTAGAGGGTTTTCCAAAACCATTCTCATGAAACGATGTCAATCGCATTTATGCAAATGAGCGATGAAAGCATGTGGTTGGACCTTTTCAATTGGTCAAACGCAGCCTATTGTTTCAGCAATCAAAACCAATATTTTAGGGAGTTCTCATCATGAAGTTTTTGTCTGCAATCGCTGCTGGCACTGCACTTGTGGCGACTTTGGCGACACAGGTTTTCGCATCAGATTTGCCTGATCTTGGCGGCCGAACCATCGTCGCGGTAACCGAAAACGCCTACACCCCACTCAACTTTGTTGATCCAAAAACCGGCGAAGGCATTGGCTGGGAATATGATGCGTTTAATGAGATCGCAAAGCGCCTTAATGCCAAAGTCGATTGGCAGCTTTCGTCTTGGGACACCATGATCCAAGCTGTACGCGATGGTCAGTTTGAAGTGGGCATGGATGGCATCACCATCACTGAAGAGCGCGCAACGCAAATCGATTTCTCTGATCCATATATGACGTCGCAGCAATTCTTACTTGTGCGGGCTGACGAAACACGTTTTGCCAATGCATCTGATTTTGCTGCAAACGCGGAACTTTTGGTTGGCGCCCAACCGGGCACAACCAACTTCTATGTTGCGGTTTACGACATGCTGGATGGTGACGAAGCAAACCCACGCATCAAATTGTTTGAAACATTTGGCGCAAGTGTGCAGGCCCTTAAAGTGGGCGATGTGGATACCGTTTTGATGGATAACACATCTGCGCAAGGTTATATGGGCGCGAATCCAGGTGCCTTCAAAGTAGTTGGCGACGCATTGGGCACTGAAGATTTTGGTTTCATCTTCACGCCAGGATCTGACCTTGTTGGGCCCGTAAATGCCGCACTCAAAGAGATGAAAGAAGATGGCACACTCGACAAGCTGAACCAAAAATGGTTCTTCGAGTATAAAGCCAATCAATAAGTAGTCTTTGCCGTCCGCCACACCTTGGCGGGCGGCTTTTCAGTTTCGTAAAGACCAACCCACCTATGCAGCCTGCAAGTCCAAAAAAACGCGAAGTGCCATTTTGGCTCCTCGCCGCCATTTTGTTGGCGGCCATTGTTTTTTGGTCGATCATTGCGGATGAGGGGTATCAAACGATCTTTAATGCCCTGACGCGCGGCGTCGGCACCACACTTTATGTCACTGTTGTCGCCTTTACTTTGAGCGTTTTGCTGGCTGGTGTCGTTGTCATCGCACGGGTGTCTTCATCGCGCATATTGCGGGAAATCGCGACGTTCTACATCGAAATTGTGCGCGGCATCCCGATGCTTGTCTTGCTGTTCTATATCGCATTTGTTGGGGCACCTTGGTTTGTTGAAGCTTATAATGCGCTGTTCAGCCCACTGATCGAGGCCGGCTTGATCCCGAAAATGACAGTGCGCGGGTTCGATTTTACGTGGCGGGCAATCATCGCATTGATGATCTCCTATTCAGCCTTCATCGCCGAGATTTTCCGCGCTGGCATTGAAGCCGTCGACAGAGGGCAGATTGAGGCAGCTAAAGCGCTCGGGCTAAGTAGACGGCACACCTTCCGCTTCATCATTGCCCCTCAAGCTTTACGGTTGATTTTGCCGCCAATGGGCAACGAGTTGGTGGCAATGATTAAAGACAGTGCGCTCGTATCGGTACTTGGTGTGCAAGACATTACCCAATTGGGCAAAGTCTACTCGGCATCAACCTTCAAGTTCTTCGAGACCTACAATATCGTCGCCTTCCTTTATCTCGTTATGACAATTTCGCTTACTCTAGTGGTACGCTGGCTTGAGCGGATAATGGGGCGTTCCATCTCCGAAAGAGGCGTAAAGCCGTAACCATTGGCCAGCCGCTGACTTGATAATGTCGCGATAGTGCGATAAATGCGGGGCTTCCAAAGGGGGGCG
>CAJXLH010000245.1 GCA_913055925.1 uncultured Maritalea sp.
TGCGAGCACCTACGAAACTTGCCAGAACGTGATCCACACCCACGGCTATATGCCGAGGCCGTCGCTATGCACGAAAACGATGCAGACGGCTACGTGCTCGGCAAAGCCTTGGCAAAGTTCGAAATGCGACTGCTCAACGAACTCGGCTTCGGCATCGACATCACGGCATGTGCGTTGACAGGCGAAGAGCACGACCTTTGCTATGTGTCACCAAAGTCAGGAAAAGCGGTCACCAGAGATGCGGCAGAACCATATGTGGCAAAGCTGCTGCGATTGCCTCAAATTTTAGGTGGATCGCTTGAGTTGGGTCAAAAAGAAGAGCTAGAGGCGGCATTTTTGCTCACCGAGCACTTCTTAAATGTGCATATCTGGCAAACTCGACAGATTTCCCCACCTTCTATGCGTCAACGGCTGATTCAAACCCTTTGCGACCAGCTATAATAGCTGTTGATTCGAATTCGATTTATTTTGTCCCAAGAGGCCATTTATGGGCGAACAACTGCCCCCAGACGATAGCGGCGAATTGCCAACGCTCAATCTTCGTTCAGCGCTTGAAGAGCGCTATCTGAACTATGCGTTGTCGACGATCACCCAACGTGCATTGCCAGATGTTCGTGACGGGTTGAAACCTGTTCACCGTCGTATTTTGCACGCCATGCGCTTGCTGAAGCTTGAGCCTGGGCAGGGGTACAAAAAGTCATCACGTGTTGTGGGCGACGTGATCGGTAAATTCCACCCGCACGGCGACCAAGCGGTTTATGACGCATTGGTGCGCTTGGCGCAGGATTTTGCCGTTCGATACCCGTTGGCTGACGGCCAAGGTAACTTTGGCAATATTGACGGCGATAGCGCGGCGGCGATGCGTTATACCGAAGCGCGGCTAACGGATGTTGCGGCGAGGTTGCTCGAGGGTATCACCGAAGACGCGGTAGATTTCCGCGACACCTATGATGGCGAAGATGAAGAACCAATCGTTCTGCCATCCAATTTCCCAAACCTTTTGGCCAACGGCTCGAACGGTATTGCCGTGGGCATGGCGACATCCATACCACCGCACAATGTGGCGGAGCTTTGTGATGCAGCGCTACATCTCATTAAAACGCCGAATGCACGCACCGAAACGCTGGTCAATTATGTCAGCGGGCCAGATTTCCCAACGGGCGGCATTTTGGTTGATGATCGCGAAAGCATCATCAAAGCATACGAAACGGGACGCGGCGCATTCCGTTGTCGTGCGCGCTGGGAAACAGAAGACACCGGCCGTGGTGGGTATCAGATCGTCGTTACAGAAATCCCATATCAGGTGCAAAAAGCGCGGTTGATCGAAAAGATTGCCGACTTGCTGTTGAGCAAGAAACTGCCGCTGCTGCGCGATGTGCGCGATGAATCTGACGAAAATGTGCGGTTGGTTTTGGAACCGAAATCGCGTGCAGTTGATCCAGTTCTTTTGATGGAATCGCTCTTCAAACTGACTGATCTTGAAAACCGCATTTCGCTAAACCTAAACGTGCTGACCAAGGGCGCAGTACCAAAGGTACTGGGCTTGGGCGAAGCGCTGTGGGCATGGCTTGAGCACCGCAAAGAGGTATTGGTTCGTCGTTCCAACCACCGTTTGCGCCATATCGAACACAGATTGAACGTGCTCGGCGGCTATTTGGTTGCCTATTTGAACCTTGATGAGGTTATTCGCATCATCCGCGAAGAGGACAATGCCAAAGCCTCGTTGATGTCGACATTCAATCTCAACGAAGTGCAGGCAGAAGCCATCCTCAATATGCGTTTGCGGGCTTTGCGCAAACTCGAAGAGATGGAAATTCGTACCGAATTCGATGCTTTAACAGGCGAAAAAGCGGAAATCGAAGAGCTTTTAGGCTCAGATGACAAGCAATGGCAGGTCATTTCGTATGAAGTAAAGGACCTTAAAAAAGCATACGGACCTGACACTGAACTCGGTAAACGACGCACAACGTTTGAAGATGCGCCTGAAGCGAATTTGGAAGACATCCAAACCGCGATGATCGAGCGCGAGCCGGTAACCGTGGTTCTCTCGGAAAAAGGCTGGATACGCACAATTAAGGGCCATTCGACAGATGTGGATGGCTTGTCGTTCAAGACTGACGACCGCTTAAAAACTTGGTGTCACGCGCAAACAACTGACAAGCTGTTGCTGGTTGCGACAAACGGTAAAGTGTTCACGCTTTTGGCGGATAAGCTACCAGGTGGTCGCGGCCACGGTGAGCCGGTGCGTATTCAGATCGATCTGGAAGAGGGCGCGGACATACTTGATTTGTGTGTACATGTGCCGGGCACGAAGCGTTTGATTTCTTCTGATCTTGGCAATGCCTTTATTGTTGAAGAAGACGCGATGATTGCCAACACCCGAAAAGGCAAGCAAGTTTTGAACGTCAAAGCGCCGAATGAAGCAAGCGTCTTCACCAAGGCAGAAGGCGACATGGTCGCCGTGATTGGACAAAATCGTAAGCTCTTGGTGTTCCCACGCGATCAATTGCCAGAAATGGGCCGTGGTAAAGGCGTGCGGTTGCAACGCTACAAAGATGGCGGTGTGTCGGACGTCAAAATCTTCTCGTCTGAAGAGGGGCTGACTTGGACGGATAGTTCTGGTCGAAGCTACACGCGCGCAATGGACGAGCTGATGGAATGGCGCGGTGAACGGGCACAAGCTGGCCGTCAGCCACCAACCGGCTTCCCACGCAACAACAAGTTTGCAGGCTAATCAGAAACGCTTTCAGCGTTAATCTTGAAATCGACAATCAAAGGGAAATGGTCAGATAGGCCATTTTCACCGCGCCAAGGGGCAGTGGTGTCAATGTTGCCGCGCGTCATGATGTGATCAAGTTGCAACCAAGGCGGCATTGGGAGCGGATATGTCGGCGGAGCGGGCCAGGTTGGGATCATCCACGTGGCGCGCTTGAGGTCAGATTTCGTCGCGAAATTTTTAAACGCATAAGAAAATGGCGTCGAGTTGAAATCACCAGCCACTACTAGTGGTCCATCAATGCCGTTGAGTGCAGATGCGACCTTATCCATTTGAGTGTACTGACGCTCAGCCGGAATCGGCCAATCAAAATGGGTGGTTACAAGGCTAAAAGGAATCTCTGCCTGAACTTTAACTGCAATGATGGAGTGACGTTGTTCGGCGGAAATCGCGGTTTTGCAATCATTGCCTTCAATTGGCTCAATGGGGAAACGAGAATAGATCCCCAAAAAGGAACGCTTGCCGCCTTGGCAATAAACGAAGTACGGCAGAAGCTCTTCAAGCCTTGGCGAAAGTCCTTGGCGATGATCCTTCCAGTATTCTTGGAGCAGCAAGAAATCGGGTTGCTCCTTTTCAACTGCGGCATAGATTGCATCGAAATCGTGGTTCTTCGCGTAGATGTTGTACGTCATCAACCGCATGGTCTCGCCCTCAACTCTATCAGGGCGCTGGTTGACATAGCCGCCGACAACTTCAGGGACGATAACGAGGCTTGAGGCAACAAATCCGGTTGCAATTATGCTGATGACGAAGCCGCGGTATGGCTGTGTTTTTGCAAATATGGCCAACCCAACAAACATGATTAGGGTTAGCGTGAACAGAATTGGCTGGAAATGGTTGAAAACGTCCAGCGGCCAGACAACAAAAGCCAAAAGCCCTGCAATTGCGGCTACCGACACAAAAAAGGCGCCAGCCGACAACGCAAACAAAGTGAAAAACTTTAGCGAACGAGCAATCACGTTTAAGTTTCTGGCCCTTCTTGGCTTAGGTCTCGACCTAGGAGTTTGCGTTTAGGACACGCCATTGTTCTCGCTCATCAAGAATTTCTAGCGGCCGATAAGCGCTTTTATATGCCATTTTGGGCGAGTTTTTGACCCAATAACCAAGATATAAATATGGCAAGCCATACCGTCGACTGCGCTTGATTTGATCAAGGATCATGAACTGACCAAGGCTTCGCTTTTCTAACTCTGGCTCGAAAAAACTATAGACCATTGAAATGCCGTCTGGCAGCAAATCCGCAAGGGTGACGCCAACCAGTTTGCCGTTCGTTTCATGAATGTCAGTCAATTGCCGATATTCAATCAAAAGGGTATCGACTGGCGAATCCTCGACCATCATCTCATAGTCGAGGTGGGTCATATCTGCCATGCCACCGTCGCGGTGGCGGGCCTTGAGGTAACGTCGAAACAGCTCATATTGCTCCTGCGTTGCCTTTGGCGGCATCTCGACCGATTCCATATCGGCATTTTTGCGCCAAATTCGTCGTTGCGAAGCTTTCATATCAAAGCGATCAACAATCACACGGGCAGATTTACATTGATTGCAGCCTTCGCAAGCGGGGCGGTAAGCAATGTTTTGACTTCGCCGGAACCCGTGAAGGCTGAGCATGTCGTGTAGATCGGTCGCGCGACGACCCGACAGATGTGTGAACAATTTGCGTTCGTGTTGCCCGTCAAGATAGGGACACGGTGTCTCCGCCGTGAGATAAAACTGCAAATCT
>CAJXLH010000246.1 GCA_913055925.1 uncultured Maritalea sp.
CTATATAGGCCCCGTTGACGGGCACGATTTGGATGAGTTGGTTCGTGTTTTGGAGAAAACCAAAACGAGCGAAAGACGCCCTATTCTCATTCATGCGGTGACGCAAAAAGGAAAAGGCTACGCCCCTGCCGAAAATGCAGCTGACAAATTTCACGGTGTTTCGAAGTTTAATGTCGTCACTGGCGCACAGTCTAAATCCAAATCCAACGCACCCTCTTATACGAGCGTTTTTGCAGACAGCCTTATTCAAGAAGCGGTGTTAGATCCAAAAATCGTCGCCATCACCGCCGCCATGCCTTCCGGCACCGGCCTTGATAAATTTGCGACTAGTTTTGCAGATCGTTGTTTTGATGTGGGCATTGCGGAACAACATGCGGTCACTTTCGCCGCCGGTTTGGCCACCGAAGGGTTGCGTCCATTCTGCGCGATCTATTCGACCTTTTTGCAGCGCGCCTATGATCAGGTGATCCACGATGTGGCGATCCAAAAATTGCCCGTGCGATTTGCCATCGACCGCGCCGGTTTTGTCGGTGCAGACGGACCAACCCACGCGGGCGCGTTTGACACAAGCTATTTGGGCACGGTGCCCAATATGGTCTTGATGGCACCGGGCGACGAAGCAGAACTCAAACACATGGTGCGCACCGCCGCGGCCTATGATGAGGGCCCAATCGCCTTCCGCTATCCGCGCGGTGAAGGGATCGGTGTTGATATTCCTGAACGCGGTGAAATGCTCGACATTGGCAAGGGCCGTATACTTAGTGAGGGTAACAGCGTTGCATTGCTGTCCTTTGGCGGACGGTTGAAAGAAACAATCGGCGCGGCGGAAATCCTATCGACATTTGGCATTTCAACAACCGTAGCCGACGCGCGCTTTGCTAAACCAATCGATACGCAGCTGGTTGAAGATCTAGCCAAGTCGCACGAAGTGCTCATCAACATCGAAGAAGGCACAATCGGCGGATTTTCGAGCTTCGTGCTCAACCATTTGGCGCACCAAGGCCTTTTGGACAGAGGTCTAAAATGCCGCCCGCTCTTTATGCCCGACCGTCATTTCGATCACGCATCTCAGGACCAAATGTATAAACACGCGGGATTGGACCGAAGCGCCATTGCCGCCACCGCCATGCGCGCAATCGGAAACGACAAAGCGGCCAACCAAGTACTGGCGGGCCGCTTAGAAGGTTAGACAAGTACTGAAGAAGTGACTTAGATCTCGTCTTCGCCAGCTGGCGGCGCGGAGATCATGCCAAGCGCGTGCTTGTACAAATCCAAAATGGCTTCTTCTTCTTGGCGCTCATGCGCTTCTTGTTTGCGCAAACGCACAATCTGACGCATGACTTTAACGTCGTAACCATTGCCTTTGGCTTCGGCGTAAACATCACGAATATCATCCGCTATGGATTTCTTTTCTTCTTCCAAACGCTCAATTCGTTCAATGAAGGCGCGCAACTGTTCGCGCGCAATAGTGGACTGTCCCATGAGATTCTCTTTTTCGCCGATCAACTAAAATTCGAGATGTCTTTCTCGCCTATTGCGCGCGCGTTTTGCAAGTCAAAAACGCTTCTTCTCCACCCCTCCAATTTATGCAGTACAATAAGTTCGGTAATTCAGCGGAGAAATTGAAATTTGGGTCACAGATCCGTCCCAAATCACGTATAAGTTTTCCAACATTTGCAAAAATGCCCAAGTTGGAGTGTCAGGACCTTGTCTTTTTTCGACTTTAGTATAACAAATCGCGCAATGAGATTAGCCCCGCTTCTGCTTTTGCTGTCCCTATTTCATATAGCGCCAGCCTATGCCGATCTTCGGGTCTGCAATCAAAGCCAAAACCCATTGGCCATCGCCATTGGGTTCCGAAGCGAAAAAGGCTGGCAATCAGAAGGCTGGTGGATCGCTGAGCCGGAAAATTGCGCGGTGGTCTTTAACGGACCGCTCAATGAGCAACCGTCGCAATATTTCTATATACATGCCGTAGATGATATCGGCGGCAACCGTTGGGACGGACGAGTATTTATGTGTACTCGCGACAAGTCTTTCACTATTTTTGGTGAAAAAGACTGTCTGGCCCGCGGCTATGAACGAAGCGGCTTTTTTGAAGTCGATACGCAAAAGAACATTGATTGGACAGTTCAGCTAACGGACGCCGATCTGAATTAGTGGAGCAACTATGAGACGTCTACGCAAAGTAAAAATTCTTGCAACGCTTGGCCCAGCATCAAACTCTGAGGCCACCATCGAAGAGCTAGCAAGAGCCGGCGCAGACGTGTTCCGCATCAATATGAGCCACGCCAGCCATGATCTTTTGAAAGAGACCATGGACAAAATTCGCTCGGTCGAGAAAAAAGTGAAGCGCCCAATCGGTGCCTTGGTTGATCTACAAGGCCCAAAGCTCCGTGTCGGCAAGTTCAATTCAGGCTCGGTCAACCTAGCTGCAGGCGATGTCATCACGCTTGATACAGACACAAGCGAAGGCAACAAAACCCGCGTGCACTTGCCACACCCTGAGATCTTTGAGGCGATTGAAAAAGGCCACACACTTCTCATTGACGACGGCAAACTCGAGTTCCGCTGCCTCAGCGTTTCTGCCAACAAAATCGAATGCGAAGTTGTGCATGGCGGCAAGATTTCTGACCGCAAGGGCGTGAGCTTGCCAGATACGCTTTTGGGCGTTGGCGCTTTGACCGAGAAAGACCAAGCCGACTTGCTGGCGGCTTTGGAGGTCAAAGCGGACTGGATTGCGCTTTCATTTGTGCAGCGCCCAGAAGATATTATTGACGTGCGCAAAACCGTACAGGGTCGCGCCGGGATTTTGGCGAAGATCGAAAAACCGCAAGCCGTCGAGCGCCTAGAAGAAATCATCAAACTGTCCGACGCAATTATGATCGCGCGTGGTGACCTTGGTGTTGAAATGCCATTGGAGACCGTCCCAGGTTTGCAAAAGCGCATGATCCGCATGGCGCGCCAACAAGGTAAACCAGTAGTTGTTGCCACGCAGATGCTCGAATCCATGATCACCTCGCCAGTGCCAACCCGGGCGGAAGTATCTGACGTTGCAACCGCGGTTTATGAAGGCGCTGATGCCGTGATGCTATCTGCTGAATCAGCCGCAGGCGATTTCCCTATCCAAGCGGTGACCACAATGAACCGCGTTGCGGTGGCCGTCGAGCAAGATGGCCTTTACCAATCGATCATTCGTCGCCAAAACATCGAACCGGAAGCCACAGCTGCGGATGCGATTTCGGCCTCAGCACGACAAGTTGCCGAAACGCTCGATCTGGCCGCCATTGTTACCTACACCTCGTCAGGTTCAACAGGCATCCGCGCTTCACGCGAGCGACCAGAAAAGCCAATTGTTGCCTTGTCGCCAAAAGCCGCAACCGTTCGACGGCTCTCGCTGGTATGGGGTCTACACTGCGTGCAAACAGAAGACGCCGTTGACCTTGAAGACATGGTCGATCGCGCATGTTCGATCGCCTATCGCGAAGGTTTCGCACGCCCAGGCGACCGCGTCGCCATCACCGCCGGCGTGCCACTCGGCACCCCCGGCGCAACCAACATGTTGCGCATTGCCTTTGTTGGGCAAGACGGCGTTGGATCGTCCTAAGCCAGCAGCAATTAGATGAAACGATAAAGGGGCCGCGAGGCCCCTTTTTTTTGCGGACAAAAGCGTCGGCTCAACATCAACTGGTAAGGGTCCAGTGGTTGGCCGACGCCCAATCTTGAAGTGTTGTCCTGTGCGTTGATGCGCACGCGGCGCGTCTCCCCCGCTAGACCCTCTCAACCGCCTCAAGATTATCTCTAAGTTTGGCCCGGCACATCTTTGGCGCCGAACCACACACTGTTAGTTGCGGTAGCCCGTTTCGCCGTGTACCGCCAAATCGAGACCCGTAGTTTCGGTTTCCTTGTCGACCCGAAGACCAACTAGCGCTTTGGTAACCCAAACAATCGCCACCGTTGCAACGAGCGACCAAATCGCGGTCACCACAACGCCGATCGCCTGAACGCCAAGTTGTGACATTGCTGTTTGTCCTTCAGCATAACCAACTCCACCTGGGCCGAAGCCAAGCAACAAGGCGACAAGCAATGTGCCGGTTGCACCACCGATGCCATGAACGGCCAAAACGTCCAATGAATCATCTACGTTCAATTTGTGCTTCACAAAATCCACAGCAACGAAGCAGATCACGCCGCCAACTAGACCTAGTACAATTGCACCCATCGGCCCAACGGAACCCGACGCCGGTGTGATTGTCGCCAGACCAGCGATGGTGCCGGTAACAATGCCAACGATACTCGGCTTGCCGAAACGCACCCATTCAATGATCATCCAAACAAGTGAAGCCGTGGCTGCAGAGAGATGTGTCACTAAAATCGCCATGGCAGCGTTGCCGTCCGCAGCAACGGCACTACCGCCGTTAAAGCCGAACCAACCGACCCACAAAAGCGACGCGCCAACCATCACCATCCAAGGCGCGTGGGGTGGGCGTACGGCATT
>CAJXLH010000247.1 GCA_913055925.1 uncultured Maritalea sp.
GGGAGCCACAAATGCAGCTATTGCGATCAGAAATGCACAGCACGCGAGTGCGGTAAGCCAAATGCCAAATACAGCTGAAAGGTTGAAACCTATGCGGCCGACGATCCAGAGTAAAAAGAGGAACAGCAGCTCGCCATTAGCGATGGGTTTTCGGCCCGTCCAGTTTGCGACAGCGGTGAGCAAAAAGCCTGCAATAATCGCCGGCGCAAAACCGAAGATGAGTTCATGACTATGCCATTGCGCCGGAGATAGGCTGATGAGAAGCTCTGCTTCGCCAAGATAAATGGCCAACCACAAGAGCATCGAAGTTGATGCATATAGAGCACCAAACAAAAAGAACGGACGAAATCCGTAAGAAAACAGCGTTTTAACGGTAGAAGGACTTTGATCGGGCACGTCTGCTCACATGTTTTGGCATAAGGTGCGACCATTCTAACTGGTGTGTTGCAGTCATAATTTGCTACAGATCAAAGTCGAGAGTTTTAGTGGGGATTTAAATGCAGAAAGTAAATCCGCTTCTGTTGCGCGACCTAAAGGCGTTCTCGGGTATTGAACTTCCAGTTTTGGAAACCATGCTGGCGACCTCTAAGTCCGCCTTTTATGCGAAAGGCGAAACGTTTTTCCGTGAGGGCGAAGTTGCTGCGCGGTTTTTCGTTATGCTTGACGGCTTTTTACATGTGGTGCGGACAACGCCAGCCGGCGAGCAGGTGATCATGCGCCACTTCGGAACCGGTGAAATTTTTGGCATGGCACCAGCAATCGGGCGCGATACCTATCCTGCAACTTCTGTGGCCATTTCAGACTGCGTTGCCTTGAGTTGGCCGATGAAATATTGGCAAGAGTTTTGCGAGATCACGCCGCAATTCCAAAAGAATGCACTATCAGCAGTAGGTGAGCGACTGCAGGGATCGCAAGATCGTATTGTCGAAATGGCAACCGAGCGGGTGGAAAACCGTGTCGCGAAAGCGCTTGTGCGCTTGGTCGAGCAAGCAGGCAAGCCAACGCCACAAGGTACTTTGATCGATGTCGCCGTCACGCGGCAAGATATTGCTGAGATGACAGGTACAACGCTGCACACTGTCAGTCGTATTTTCAGTGCATGGTCCAGCAAAGGAATCGTAGAGGTGGGTCGCAAGAAAATAGAAGTCCTTTCTTCCTCACGCCTTTCGGATATCGCCGGCGAACAAGTTTAGATGCATTGTGCGATTTTACTCTACCGTTCGAGATATGCTGTTTTAACTTGTCAGACAAGTTAGATCGGCATATGGTCTCCGCCGGAGGCAATGATGCGCAAGCAAGTGACAACGATAGCAATTGAAGCGATCCGCGAGAAAATCATTGGCGGCGATTATGCCGTTGGCGATGCGTTGAAGTGCCAGCCAGATTTGGCAAAAGAGCTTGGTGTCTCACGTGCGTCACTGCGGGAAGCGCTCTCGACGCTTGAAACCCTGGGTTACCTACGCATCGAACCTGGCAAGGGAACCTATGTCGCTTCGGATGCGCCAAAAAGTGATGCACATCCGAGATGGAAACTGGCTGAGGTTTATTCGGATAAAGAAGCATTTCAAGCGCGCCTTTATCTTGAAGCGACAATAGCAGCAGAGTGCGCGCATAACATCTCAATGGACGGCATTGAAGCTTTAAAGGCGATCAACAACGATTTGCTTGCCGCCTGGAACAGCAACGACCTAGTTCGCGTCAACGAACTGGACATGTCTTTTCATATGACGATTGTTCAGCAAAGCGCAAACGCACTTTTGCTCGATATATATAAAAGTGCGCAGGCTGTATTTCACGAAACGCAGACCTATCCGATTCCAGCGACAGATTTGTCTCGCGCAGTCGCTTACGTGGAAGAACACCAATCCGTAATCGATGCCCTGTTCAAGCGTGACCGTGACGCCGCGTTTAAAGCGATGCAGCTGCACATACAAAACACAGCACGCGCGACCGGGGTCGAAATCCACATCTTGATGACAAATCAAACAGCATAAATGGGGAGTGCTATGCTGAACGAACAAGCTAAGGGTGTGTACATAATTTCGGCGACGCCGTTTTCAGAAGGCGGCGAAATTGACTTTGAAAGTGTCGATCGGCTGATGGATTTTTACGTCGAAAGAGGCGTTTCTGGCATCACGATTTTGGGCATGATGGGTGAAGCGCCAAAGCTAACCCCAGAGGAACCGGAGGCGTTTTTGAACCATGCCATCAATCGCGTAGGCGGTCGGGTGCCGGTTGTTGTGGGCGTTTCTGGCGCTGGACTTGGTAATATGAAATCGTTGACTGACAAAGCGATGCAAGCGGGCGCTTCGGGTGTAATGGTTGCGCCAATGTCTGGATTAAACACTGAGGCAAAGCTCTACAACTACTATGCACAAGTGTTTGAAACACTGGGCACGAACGTTCCGGTTGTTTATCAGGATTTCCCGCTGGCAACGGGTGTCGCTATTTCGGCAGATTTGTTCACAAAGTTGGTCCAAGACTTTCCGCAACTTGTCATGTTGAAACACGAAGACTGGCCTGGGCTCAACAAGTTGAGCCAGGTTCGAGCCCGAGCTGAAAATCAAAGCGCAAGGCGCGTTTCAATTTTGTGTGGCAATGGAGGCCTTTATTTGCCGCAAGAGTTGGCGCGCGGCGCTGACGGAGCGATGACAGGGTTTGCATATCCTGAAATGCTCGTTCGTGTCGTCGAGCTTTGGCAAGCTGGTGAGATTGATATGGCAGAAGACCTTTTTGATGCCTACCTGCCGCTTGTCCGACATGAACAACAACCTGGGTTCGGGTTGGCGGTACGCAAAGAAATTCTACGCCGTCGCGGAGTGATCGAATGTGCAGCAACGCGCGCACCTGGCCCAAAGCTTAACCAAACGGACCACGAAGAGTTATCGCGCCTGATGGCCCGTCTGACAGTGAATTTGCAAGAGAAGGAACAAGTATGGATCTTGGATTAAGAGGAAAACGCGCACTGGTTTTAGCGTCTAGCCAGGGCTTGGGGCTATCGGTGGCGACATCATTGGTACAAGAGGGTGCGCATGTCGTAATTGTTGGTCGCTCGGCAGAAAAACTATCTGGCGTTGCGGACGAGCTTAACGCATTGGGTTCTGGAAAAGCGGAATATGTCAAAGCGGATCTTTCGGATCGAAGCTCGGCGGCGGATCTTTACGAACAGGCTAAGGCAAAACTTGGCCAAGTGGACATTCTTGTCAACAACACTGGCGGACCGCCTCCAGGGGCGACAACCACACCAGATGCTGACGGGTGGCGTGCGCAGTTTGATACGATGATCTTGCGTCTGATCGAGATTACCAATCTTTGTTTGCCAGATATGCAGGCCAATAGTTGGGGTCGTGTCCTCACGCTTGCTTCGTCGGGTGTTGAACAACCAATCCCAAATTTGGCGATGTCGAATACGCTTCGTTCGTCGTTGGTTGGTTGGAGCAAGTCACTTGCCAATGAAGTTGGTCAATATGGCATCACGTCGAACATGCAACTTCCTGGTCGTATTATGACGGCGCGACTAAACCAACTTGATGGCGGCAATGCGGAGCGCAGCGGGCGCACAATTGAAGAGGTCCGAGCGGAGAATGAAGCCCAAATACCAGTCGGGCGTTATGGACGCGTCGAGGAATTCGGTGATCTGGCGGCGTTCCTCGTGTCTGAGCGCGCGAGTTACATCACCGGATCTGTGATCCGTTGTGATGGCGGTGCGACCAAAGGCATTTAAGCGCGAGGAGTGAGCAGTCGTGGCTGAGTTTGATCTAATCATCAAAGGTGGAACCGTTGCGACTGCCACCGATTGTTTTGTTGCCGACATTGGCATCAAAGATGAAAAAATTGTCGCTTTAGCGAATGAGCTGAGCGATGGCCTTAATGAGATCGATGCAAAGGGCAAATATGTCTTGCCGGGTGGCATCGAATCCCATGCTCATATCGCCCAGGAATCCGCAACTGGGGCGATGACGTCTGACGACTATTACACCGGTAGCGTTTCGGCAGCATTTGGCGGGAACACGACAATTGTGCCGTTTGCCGCGCAGCACCGGGGTCAATCAGTCAATGATGTTTTGCGAACGTATGATGATCGTGCTGCACCAAAATCGGTGCTTGATTACTCTTATCATTTGATCATTTCGGACCCGACTGAGCGCGTGCTCAACGATGAATTGCCAGCGGCTTTCGAGCGCGGAATCACCTCGTTTAAGGTCTTTATGACTTATGACAAGATGATCGTTGCTGACGAGCAGATGCTTGATATTCTTGTAAAAGCACGCGAGCATGGGGCGTTGACCATGGTTCATGCTGAAAACAATGCCATGATCAAATGGATGGTGTCGCGGCTTGTTGAGCAAGGGCATACGGCCGCGAAGTTCCACGCGCCAAGTCATCCAGCTGCCGCGGAAGTTGAAGCCATTCAACGGGGGATTGCGTTAGCGAGTTTTGCCGATGCGCCGCTTCTTTTTGTTCACGTTTCCACGCCTGGGGGTGCCAATGCAGTT
>CAJXLH010000248.1 GCA_913055925.1 uncultured Maritalea sp.
TGGTGCCGCGCAATTGCAGTCGCCGTTCGGGAACCAAAGAAACGACCTTGTAGCCGCGCGCCTTTAGCGCCACCAAGAAGTCGGGCAACATATCAACAGTCCGCTGATGAATATCATGGAACAGGATGATGCCTTTACCCTGCTTGTCCAAGCGCGCCAACGTGCGATTTAAAACCGCTTTCGAACCGTCCCTGTAATAGTCTTTACTGTCGATTTGTACGTCCATGATCACTAAACCCGCATTATTGACAGCGGTGCGGAGTTTTTGGGTTTGTGCCAAATATGGGAACCTGAAAAACGGCGCTGGGGCTTTGTTGATCGGCGAAAGTGCCGCTTCGATTGGGCGCTGACCGCGTTCGATTTCTGCAAGTGCTGCCGCAATATTTACCTTAGTGAGATCACCATGACTATGGGTGTGCAAACCAATGGTGTGGCCGTGCTTTGCAACATCGCGTACCAAACCGGGGTGTCGCTGGGCAGCCTGCCCCAACATCAAGAAAGTCGCTTTGGCATCATGCTTGGCGAGGATCGACAAAATTTTGTCTGTTTTGCCCGGTCGCGGGCCATCATCAAACGTGATGACTACCTCACCCTTGGCGAGCTTCACATCGCTTTGCGCGCCGATGTAAATGGAACGTCCAGACAAACCGCGACCCAACTGTTTAGGTGCGAACACGCTGTCTGAAATCGAAGCGGTTTTGATCCGCGCATCAGTCTGTGGCTTTTTGGTGCTATAAGAGCTGACTTGCGTCGCTAGAGATTTGGTGACAGCTGGAAGCTTCTGGCTTGGCTCAGAAACGCGTTGTGGAGGTTTTGCGCAACCGGTCAAAAGCACCGCCAAAACAAAAAACGCAGACAAAACTCTTACGCTAAACATGTACAAAACCTACAACACTGATAATGCAGGTTTTTTACACGAGTTATGGTTAATTATTTATTTCAATGACTTATCAGGATGCGCGTTCATCTTTGATTAAGTATTCGGCACCTTCGATCACGTTGAGAAGGTGTTCATAGTCTTTCCTGCTGATCACCAGCATTTCTTCGCCCGTTGGCGAATAAACAGACTGTGTCTCAACGCGTGCAAGCGCGTTAAGCAAGATTTGATTGTCCATCAATGGCCCCTAGAAGGTAAAATGAAGTCGGCTCGCCGCACGCCGCCGATCAATTCAGCGTGCTGTTAAACACAAAAACAAGACCAATACTAGTCCAAATCCATTGTTCATTGGCCTGTTCACTGTTGTCGAACAATACGCAACTTCACTTATGCTCTTGTGTCCCGATTTTCGGCGCATTATTCTAGCGCCCTCACCCAAATCATCAGCGAGTAAAAATGCCCCAAGAGAACCGCAGAGTACGCCATTTATCGACAAAAATGGCGCAGGCAAATGGCGCGATTGATCGGCAAACCGGCGGCCTTGTGCCAGCAATACAGCCTTCCACAACGTTCGCACGTGATGAACAATACGCGCTTTACAATGAGGACCATATTTATGCGCGCGATGACAATGACTTAGTCCGTTTGGGCGAGCAAATGTTGGCGGATGCGGAACAGGCCGAAGACGCACTAATCTTCCCAACGGGCATGGCCGCAATTGCAGCGCTATTCCGCACAGCACCTAATGGTGCGACGATCATCATCCAGTCACAAATCTATTGGGGCACAACCAAATGGGTGCGTGAGTTTGCAGCGCGCCGTGACATCAAACTCATTGAATTAGACGCCAGCGATGCCATTTTGCTCGATAGCACCATCGCGCACAAACGACCTTACTTGGTTTTCGTCGAAACGCCTTCAAACCCATGGCTGCGCGTCACGGACATTGCGAAAGCTTCACGCGCTTGCAAGGCCGCAGGCGCAATCTTGGCCGTTGATTCCACCGCAGCAACGCCCGTTTTATCTAACCCGCTGACGCTGGGTGCTGATATTGTGATGCACTCGGCCACCAAAGCCATCAACGGTCATTCTGACGTGCTGGCAGGCGTTTTGGCCACAAAGGACCAAGACAGTGCCGTCTGGCAAGCTATTAAGACCGACCGCCACGATGCTGGTGCGGTGATTGGCAGTTTTGAGGCATGGCTGTTGATCCGTGGCATGCGCACATTGCCCTTGCGCATGGAACGCATGAGTGAAAATGCACAAGCCATTGCTCAACACCTCAACGCACACCCAAAAGTGGCAGAAGTGCTCTACCCAGGACTTGAAAGCCATGCGCAACATCAACTCGCCAAGGCGCAAATGCCGGGCGGTTTTGGTTCGTTGTTGAGCTTTTTGGTGAAAGGCGACGGCGACGATGCATTGACGGTTTGCGGTGCGTTGGAATTGTTCAAACGCGCCACATCCCTTGGCGGTGTTGAGAGCCTTGTGGAGCACCGACACTCAATCGAAGGGCCGGATACTGGCATTCCAACCAGCCTCATCCGCCTGTCTGTTGGTATTGAACATATCGATGATTTAAAGGCCGACCTAGACGCCGCCTTGGACAAAATTGGCTAAGGCGCCAAAATCTCTGAAGGCGATCGGCCTACCAAACGCCGAAACGCCTTTGAGAAATGGGCCTGATCGAAATAGCCAAGTGCGTGGGCCAGTTCGGTAAAGGACATCGCGCCTTTATTGTTCATGGCCTCCACCGCTTCAATCATCCGATAACGTTCGATCACCCATTTGGGGCTGATCCCGACATATTCAGCAAACAAACGCTGCAAAGCACGCGGGGACATGTCGCAATGGCGTGCGACACTATTGACGGTGAAGATTTCTAAATTTTGCTCGATAAATGAAACTGCCGACTGGGCAAGCTGCGCCTTTGGATCGTCCACTGGATTTACGGCAATGAGCAAATCTTCAATAAAAGTAGCAAAGTCAGAAGCGTTGGCCTCGCCGCCAAATCGAGATTCAAGTGAGTTATCATCCACATCAAAATAGCTGGAGATAGGCACGGCCTGATCGGTTAGCTTTGCCATGCTGTGCTGGGCAATTCGGCGAAAATGGCCGGGAAGAAACTTTGCGCCAAAAACACGTCCACGGCCGGATAATTGATATTCGAATGCGCCGCTGGTGATGCCGAACACGCCGGACTGGATTTGCGGATCGACAACCAAATGCTGGCTCGCATGTGGCAGATTGAGTTGGCTATATTGCGTATCCGCCGGCAAATCCCATTCAACAAGCCAATAGTTCGCAATCAACCCCGCCAGCGGATCGCTTGGCGAAATGATTGTTAAATCGAAATGCTGCTGGCTGATATGTCGCTCAATCAAGCCACGCGCTGATTTTTTGGGGCCGTTACTCATAAATCGCTGCCGCTGTCGCGTTTTTACAATTCCCTTGTCTCCAAAAAAGGCATCTTGTGCCGAAAACAAAGGAGTGACCATGCCGCATACCTTATCAGGCCAAATAAAAGTCGCCAAATGGGACGAAAAATCGTTCCTTGAAACTCAAGCACCGACCAAAGCCCATGAGGCCGAGTTAGCCTATACCGCCAGCGGAGACCTAGAGGGCAAGTTTCAGGGAAAGTATTTGATGATCTATGCCAACGACGATCATGCAAGCTATGTCGGCACTCTAAAATTTAAGGGCACGATTGGCGACAAAACGGGTAGCTTTTTTGTCACTGAAACAGGCCGATTTGAAAATGGCGTCGCCACCACCGCGTGGCAAATTGTGCCTGACAGCGGCAGCGGTTCGTTCAAATCACTAACCGGTATCGGCAAATATGTCGCGGTGGGAGATAAAGTGAATTACGAGTTTGAGGTCGAGGGCCTTTAGCCCTCTCCCCTTATCGTTTGGGCGATTTTCGCACCTGCTTTTGCGCAACCAACAAACATGCGCCAACAATCATTGCAGCGCCCAGCCACAAACTGAGGTCCGGCACTTCAGCAAAGAACAAATAGCCATAAAGCGCTGCCCATAAGAGCGCTGTGTTATCGACCATGGCGAACATGGATGCGGGCACATGCTTCAATGCTGTAACAAACATCATAAACCCAACTGCCCCCAAGATTCCTAACGCAGCCACGCGCAAAATCTCGTCGCCCTGTGGCACCACAAAACCCGTTGGCAAAAACGGCAAAGTGAACAAAGCAATTAATGCCGCCTGCACAAAGGTGATGACTTGCGGCGAAGACTGAGACGTTTGGTTTTTCAAAATAATGATCGAAACAGCGTAGGCGATCGGGCTGAAAATCGCTGCGGCCCAAGCCAGCATGGAACCACTACCATCGATTGGCGTTTCATTGCCGCCAAAGGTGACAATCATCGCGCCGCTAAACCCCAGAAGCGAAGCAACAACCAGCGTTTTGCTCAATTCTTCCTTCAAAATGACAACACCCATCACCGCCACCATGATTGGTGCGGTGAGCGCGATTGCGGTCACCAAGCCAAGCGGCAATTCGCTCAAGGCGTAAAAGAAAGTAAAGGCGGTAACACCAATCATTGCGGAACGAATGATATGAGTTTTCATGCGCGAGGGTGCGGGCAATTG
>CAJXLH010000249.1 GCA_913055925.1 uncultured Maritalea sp.
CGATGTTAAAACGTGCCAATGGGACAATCGCCACAGCAACCAAAAGTCCTGCTGCCAAAACGACGGCAAGATTTTGGGAAAATTTTTGCTTATCGGATGCCCCAGCAAGACGGGACAAGGCGATTTGTGCTGCAGAGCCAAAGCCAAAAAGCAACGCCATGAACATCGCATAGAGCGTGCTTGCCAGCCCCAGTCCGGCGAGCGTTTCGGGCCCAATGGGCGCAACCATGTTGGCATCAATGATCAGCGCACTGGTTGCAAAAAGCCCTGAAAGCGATAAAAGGCTGGCTAAACGCAACCATTCCTGGTTTTTCGGGGCCACGCTTTTTATGAATTCTGCAATCGCCATCACATCGCCTGCTATCGGAGTGGCATTGTTAATCGTCTTTGTCGTTGCAGGCAAAGTATTTCGCGACAATTGGAAGCAACAAGGTCCAAACTGGAAACGCAACTGCTGGATCGCTGGCGTCGTTGCGGCATCGTGTTTTGCGGTGCTGGCATTTATTCCATTTATGCCGACAGCCTAAGTCCTAAGCGTTGGCCTTTTTGCGACCGCATTCGAACTTTTCGCGCAATGGGCTGTTCGGGTCGATTTTTTGATTGCAAACGACACAGTGGTCAGCGTCTGAAATGGCGTTTAGCCCGCCGCAGCTGCCGGTGATCGGCTTACGCATGAAAATTACGCCCACAGACATGCCAAGGACAATCAAAAGAAGAAGTCCGAATGTCAGCAAAAAGGTTTCCATTTGTCACACCTTAGTTTGTGGGTTTCAAAAATCGCTCAAATGACGAACTGTAGGATTGAACAAATCCATCTTCGGTTCTTTGTATAAAGTAAGCCGAAATGTTGAACATTTCCGCAATCTCCATACCGCGCTTCTCGCCTAATACAAGAAGTGCGGTCGCAAGTCCATCTGCGTTCATGGCATTTTCACTTACCACTGTAACCGATGCCAGATTGTGCGTGACCGGTCTACCGGTCACAGGATCAATAATGTGTGAAAGACGCTGACCGTCTTTAACGTAGAAATTCCGATAGTCTCCCGACGATGCCATTGCCAAGTCTGTCAGGTCGAGCACCAATTCAATCGCGCGTCCATCATCTAGCGGCTTTTCAATAGCTACACGCCATGGGTTACCTGAAGCGTTGACGCCTTTGACAATCAAATCGCCGCCAATTTCGACCATATAGTTTTCAACACCTATTTGATTGAGCGTATTCGCAATCACATCGGCGCCGTAGCCCTTTGCAATCGCAGAGAAGTTCATACTCACTTCTGGTGAGATTTTCCGCAATCGCTGGGCGGCCGCGTCGAACTCAATATGTTTGGTCATACCGACGCTTTTGAGTGCAGTTTCCAGCTCCTCCTGGTTTGGTTCACGCATTTGGTCACTGGGGCCGAACCCCCACAGATCGATCAAAGGTGCTACGGTGATGTCAAACCGTCCGCCACTAAGTGTATGCAGTTCAGAAGCGCTTTCGAAAACTGCCTCAAAGTGCTTCGAAACACTGATCCAATCCGTATTCCGACGCTCGTTGAATTGAACAACAGCACTTTCCGGTTTCCAGTTCGAAAACTCAGTGTTCACGGCATCTAAGTCATCATACACTTTTTGGTAAAGCGCTTCCGGCGTCACCCCCTCTGGCACATCCACAGCTTTGATGGTGTAGCTGGTGCCCATTGTGATGCCCTTTAGCGTCACGACTTCTGGTTTTGGCAAAACCAAGTCACAGGCGGACAAAAACAGGCAGCAAAAGATGATGGCTAATTGGCGCATAATGCTCTCATTTCTTGCGCTTTGGTTGCCTCTTTTTTGGGCACAAAGTCAAGTTGCTTCAGAAATTCATGATTGCGTAATTCAAAATATATAGTAAGAGGGGCACGGTGGGCCGTGAAAATGGCGCGCGCTCGGGGCAGTACTCATTACTTTCGCGCGCAATCACAACCAAATTGCCTGCCATTGACGGAATAAAGCTGCAAGGTTTGCTATGAAGCTGAAACGGGGACTGGACCTGCCAATCACGGGCACACCTGTCCAAACCGTTCACCCTGGCGCGGACGTGACACACGTTGCGCTCAATGGACTAGACTTTATCGGTCTAAAGCCAAAGATGTTGGTGAACGAAGGTGACAAGGTCAAAAAAGGTCAAGCACTTTTCACCCATAAAGAGTCACCAGATGTGAAATATGTAGCGCCAGGCGGCGGTACAATTCGCGCGATTTATCGTGGTGCTCGGCGTGTTCTTGAAACGATCATTATTGATCTCGACAAGAACGAAGAAGCTGAGACCTACAATAAAATTGCCGCTGAGAAGATTTCATCGACATCGCGGGAGGATATCCAAAAGTCACTTTACGATAGCGGCCTTTGGACATCTTTCAAAACACGTCCATATTCTAAGGTGCCCGCTCAAGGCACAGTGCCAAACTCAATTTTTGTGACGGCAATGGATACTGATCCGTGTGCCGCAGATGCTTCAGTAATCATCGAAGAGCAAAAAGAAGCGTTTTCAGCAGGCGTCGATGCACTGACCACATTGACTGATGGAAACGTGTTTGTTTGTCACGAGACGGGCAAATCTATTCCATCGTCGAACAATGGAAACATTGTTGTCGCCGATTTCTCTGGTCCCCACCCTGCTGGGTTGGCTGGAACGCACATTCATTTTCTTGATCCAGTGTTTGATTCCAAAGTTGTTTGGTCGGTCTCTTATCAAGATGTGATTGCAATCGGTCACCTGTTCTTATCGGGCGCGCTTTACACCGACCGCGTTATTTCACTGGCCGGTCCGCGTGCTAAGAACCCACGTCTTGTTCGCACCCGTATGGGCGCGTCGTTGGAGCAAGTCACTGCTGGCGAGATCGACGGTGATGGCGAATGCCGGATTGTTTCTGGCTCTATTCTTTCTGGTTCGCACGCACATGATCATTTCGCATATCTTGGTCGTTACCACCGTCAGGTAACATTGATCGATGAAGATAGAGAACAGCATGTGCTTGGCTGGCTGAACCCGGCGCGCGACACCTACTCTGTGCTGAATGTTCATTTCACCAGTTTCATGCGTGGCTTCAAAAAGTTCGCTTTTGGCTCGAACCAAAACGGTTCTCGCCGCGCATTGGTACCGCTTGGCACTTTTGAGCGCCTTGTGCCGCTTGAGATTTTGCCGACGCAATTGCTTCGCGCAATCCTTGTACTCGATACAGATGATGCGCAAAAGCTTGGTGCTCTCGAACTGGACGAAGAAGACCTAGCGCTTTGCACGTTCTCGTGCCCAGCCAAGTACGAATATGGCGATGCGCTGCGCGCGAGCCTAGAGAAAATTGAGAAGGAGGGGTAACGACCATGGGACTACGCAAGTTCTTTGATAACATCGAACCCCATTTCACCAAGGGTGGAAAGCTAGAGAAATACTACGCGATCTACGAGATGGTGGAAACGATCATCTACACCCCCAAAACGGTGACAAAAGCCGCGCCGCATGCGCGTGACTATTCGGACATGAAGCGCATCATGACATACGTGGTGCTATCAACGATCCCTTGTATTTTGATGGCTATGTACAACACCGGCCTTCAAACAAATGCTGCAATCGGCATTTTGGGTGAAGAGTCTGCGACCGGCTGGCGCGCCGCAATCATCTCGTTCTTGGGCATCGGTTTTGATAGCTCAAACTGGTTTGCAAATGTTGCGCACGGCTTTTTGTATTTCTTGCCAATTTACCTGACGACCTTGATCGCCGGCGGCATCGCGGAAGTTATTTTCTCTATCGTTCGCGGCCATGAGGTAAACGAAGGTTTCCTCGTTACTTCAATGCTTTACACGCTAACACTGCCAGCAAGCACGCCATTGTGGATGGTTGCGTTGGGCATTCTGTTCGGCGTAGTCATCGGCAAAGAGGTATTTGGTGGCACGGGTAAGAACTTCCTCAACCCTGCTCTCACCGGCCGTGCATTCCTCTATTTCGCTTATCCGGCAGCGATGTCAGGCGATACGATTTGGACACCAGTTGATGGTTTCTCGGGTGCAACAGCGCTTGGCGTTGCGGCAGCGGAAGGACACAACGCTTTGGCATCAATCGATGTAACGTGGTGGGATGCCTTCTTTGGGACTATGCAAGGTTCGCTTGGCGAAACATCAACGCTGGCCTGTATCCTTGGTGGCGCATTCTTGCTTTACACCCGAATCGCCAACTGGCGTTTGATCGCTGGCTGCTTGATCGGCATGGTCGCCTTCTCAAGCTTGTTGAACTTTATCGGTTCCGACACCAACCCATTGTTCGCGATGCCTTGGTATTGGCACCTTGTACTCGGCGGTTATGCGTTTGGCCTATTCTTCATGGTCACAGAACCAGTATCAGCCGCGATGACCAACCCTGGTCGTTTGATCTATGGCATTTTGATTGGCTTCATGGTGGTTATGATCCGCGTGATCAACCCGGCCTTCCCAGAAGGTATGATGCTGGCCATCTT
>CAJXLH010000250.1 GCA_913055925.1 uncultured Maritalea sp.
CAGATGGCTTCATAGCCTGATTTTAGGCCCGGTCCCGGACCCCAATCAGAGGCAAAGGAATCATAGGTATAGATGGTGAGTGTTGGCTTATCTTCCGCCAATGCGGCAAAAGACGCAGAAGCGGAAACCAGAGCGGTTGCCAAAACAAGTTTTTTAAAAGACATATCAGTCCCTCATTGCAGACTATATCTGGTCGTGCGAATAAAAGGGGAAATGACAAATTGCCCATTGGTGGCGGGCTTGTCATCTCGATCTCCCTCCGCCAGCATGACCTGGTTCAGGTTCAATGGGTAAAATCTCAGCTCCTAGCGATAGGAACACCCCAGCGAGACGGCGGTAAATTAGAACATTTCGAATGAGATGCAAGGCAAAAAAGATTGTCTGATATTGAACGTGTAAAACTAAAGTTTGATCAACCTGTTATTGTTCTTGGTGGCGGCAATCTCAATTTGACTGTGCTCAGGCCATTGGTTGAGCGAGGCTATCCGGTTGTTGCAGCTGATGGCGCGGCGGATCAAGCGCGGACACTCGGTGTGCGGCTGAACGCGATTATTGGCGATTTCGACTCTGTTCAAGACACGGCAGTTTTTGAACCTAGCGTTGCCCAGTTTAAAATCCCGGAGCAGGAAACAACCGATTTTGAGAAGTGCCTTTATTCGGTAGAGGCACCACTGTTTATATGTTTCGGTATGTTGGGCAAGCGCTTTGATCATTCTTTAGCGGCGCTACATACTGTGACGCGCTATTGCGATGAAAAACACATTATTTTGATCGACGAGCATGATGCATCATTGGGTGTAAACGGCGATTTTGAGATGGCATTGCCAAGCCAATGTTTGATTTCGATTTATCCTTTGGTGCCGACACAATTTGACCACTCCGAGGGGCTCTTATATCCGCTAGATGGTTTGCTATTGGAAGCGGGCAAGCGCATCGGCACGTCTAATGAGACCAACGCGGAGCGCGTGAAGATGAAACCGCGCGATGCGGCGCAAGCGCGGTATCTTGTCACTTTGCCAATAACGCAGCTTGATGCCATGATTTACACAGTGGCGAATTAAGGGGACGCGAAATGTATCAACCACCAGCATTTAAAGAAACGCGCGAAGATGTGATGCTTGACGCAATCAATGAGCATCCGCTTGCAACGCTTGTTTCTCATAGCGATGATGGCATTGTGGCCAATCATTTGCCGATGATTGTCGAACAACGCGATGGCAAACTGTTCCTCAATGCGCATTTAGCGCGCGCCAATAATTTGATTGATGTTTGCCCCGATGGTCAGGAAGCTCTCGCCATTTTTCAGGGGCCTGCGCATTACATTTCTGCGTCGCTTTATCCCAGCAAAAAAATCGATGGCAAAGTGGTGCCAACCTACAATTATGTGGTGGTACACGCGCGCGGCATTTTGCGTTACAAACATGATTTGCGCTGGAAGCTTGGACATCTCAACGCGCTAACGGACAATATGGAAGAAGGTCGCGCTGAACCTTGGGCCGTTTCCGACGCGCCTGCTGACTTCTTGGCGCGACAGCTCAAAGGTATTTACGGCTTGGAGTTGGAAGTGACCGACCTTTTGGGCAAATGGAAGGTTAGCCAAAACCGAAAAGACGCCGACAAACACGCTGTTGCGGATGGATTGGAAACTGAAGCCACCGCTTCTGCCCCGGCCATGGCAAGCTTGGTGCGCCCGGCAAACTAGAGGGCTCTGGACACAACCAACAAACTCGGTTTTGTGGGTGCCTGAGCCAGCCCCTACGCGGGCTCTTGCTCGATCACTTGCTTTTTGATCTCCGCTTGCACTTTTTCAAATGCGCGGACTTCAATCTGGCGGATGCGCTCGCGCGAAACTTCGAACTTTTGCGCGAGTTCTTCCAAGGTAATTGCCGGTTCAGACAGGCGGCGGGCTTTGAAGATCTCTTGCTCACGCTCGTTCAAAACACTCATGGCGTCTTTGAGCATGGTCATACGTTCATCATATTCCTGCGCGTCGCCAAGGGCTGTTTCTTGGTCGGGCTCTTCGTCAACCAACCAATCCTGCCACTGCGAATTGCCTTCATCAGAACGCATCGGCGCGTTTAGCGATGCATCGCCCGTGAGGCGCTGGTTCATCGACACCACATCGTCTTCGGACACTTTAAGTGTCGTTGCGATCTGTTTGATTTGATCCGGGTGCAAGGCGCCATCATCGAGCGCAGCGATTTGGCCTTTGAGCTTGCGAAGATTAAAGAACAGGCGCTTTTGAGCCGCCGTTGTACCAATTTTCACAAGCGACCATGAACGCAAGACATATTCTTGGATTGCGGCACGAATCCACCACATGGCATAAGTGGCCAAACGGAAACCCTTATCCGGCTCAAAGCGCTTTACCGCCTGCATCAGGCCCACATTGCCTTCTGAAATCACTTCAGAGATCGGCAGGCCATAGCCGCGATATCCCATGGCGATTTTGGCGACGAGACGCAGGTGCGACGTGATCAGCTTTTGTGCTGCTTCGGGATCTTCATGCTCTTTATAGCGTTTTGCGAGCATAAATTCTTCGTTGGCTTCCAACATCGGGAACTTTCGGATTTCCTGAAGATAGCGCGACAGGCCATTATCCGACGAAAGGCTTGGCAAATTAGTTTGGGCCATAATGCACCCCTTTATTCCCTCATGCTGGCAACGATTTAGCAAAATCCGCTGCATGCTTCAAATGCTCATAAAGACGCACCGAAGCAATTGTCGTAACTTTTGCATTATATAGGGCCGATATATTCATTTTCACCCCTTTAACGGAGAAAAAATGAACAATCTATTCTGCCGATTTCGAAATTATACCTAAAAATCAGGCTTTTGCATGGAATTTTCGAGCAGCATCAAATCTTCGGGAAGCCCGCTTTCAAACCGCATTTTTTCGCCCGAGACAGGGTGTGCTATTGTTAAATCGACGGCGTGAAGCGCCTGGCGGTTGAGCGCCTTCAGCGCTTTTTGAGCGTCCATTGGCAGGTTGCGTTCGCGGCTTTCAAAGCCCGTGCAATAGGTCGGATCACCCAACAAAGCGTGGCGAATGTGCGCTAGGTGTACGCGGATTTGATGGGTGCGACCAGTTTCGAGCTGGCACGCAATTTTGCTCACCATAAAGCTGTCGCCGCCATAAACATCAAGAACCTTGTAGTGGGTGACCGCGTGACGGCCATTTTCAACTATGGCTTGTTTGGTGCGGTTTTGTGTCGACCGCCCAATTGGTGCATCAATAGTGCCGGTTTCGGGCGAAGGAACGCCCCACACAAAGGCATTGTATGTCCTGCGTAGTGGCCCATTTTTACCATGATCGGCAAATTGCGCAGCCAGTGAAGTATGGGCTTTTTCGGTTTTTGCAGCGATCATCACGCCGCTTGTGTCTTTATCAAGCCGATGAACGATGCCGGGGCGTTTAACGCCGCCAATACCTTTCAGACTATCGCCGCAATGGAACAAAAGCGCGTTTACCAGTGTACCGGTTTCAACGCCAGCGGCGGGGTGCACTACCATACCTTTTGGTTTGTTGATGACGATAATCTCATCATCCTCAAATAAAATATCGAGCGGTATATCTTCGGGTTCAGGGTCAGCATCCACTGGGTCAGGCTCTTGAAAGACCAGCGTCTCGCCGTGTTTGACGCGATATTTTACCTCGCTTATGGTCACTCCGTTGATCGACAGTGCGCCAGATCGGATCAAGGCTTGGCATCTTGACCTAGAGTGCTCAACCAGATAGGTCGCCAACACAACATCTAGTCTCTTGCCGTCATCGTTCGCGTTGACTTCAAGTTCAATCACGCCTTTATCGGGATCGCTATTCATGCGCCAAGAAAATCCTTCGCCAAATCAAGACGAGCAAAACGAATTGTCGCCAGAAGCTGAAGCCGTTATCCACCGCGCGCGGCGGTCGTTCGGCATGAGCATTCTTATTCTTATGGTTGGGTTTATGGCGGTTGCGGGCGCACTTGTCTACCGCATCAATCAAAAGCCGGGGGGCGAGCAATATGCTGTGCAATCTGTTGAATTGCCGAGCGGCGCTGAGATTGTATCTGCTGTAGCGCAAGATGGTGTCATCACAATCACATTTAAGCAAGGTGACAAGGCTGGCATCCGCCTTGTGGACGGCGAGACGGGTGAGTTGATACGCGACATCAGCATTTCAAACTAGTTTCCTTCGTGGAGTAAATTTTGATTAAAGTGTTTTCGGCCCGCGGTTTCAGCGGGTTGTGGCTTGGCAGCACTGCGTCTGGTCTCGCCACTTGGGGTTTGCCATTTATTCTGGGCATCGCCGTTACTCAAAGTGTTTTAAACGCAATCGATTTGGGCATTGTTCTTGCCCTTCGTACGGCCGGGTTCTTAGCCATTTTGCCTGTTAGCGGCGTTCTCGCTGACCGAAATGCAAAACGCAAAGTCGTGCTTTGGGCAAGTGTCGCCGCGGCAGTCGCTATTCC
>CAJXLH010000251.1 GCA_913055925.1 uncultured Maritalea sp.
CGAAATTTCAATGCAAGCTGTTTTGGCTCCGGTAGACGTTGAACTAGAGGATGAATCATGATTTCGCGACGTCGAATGATTTCCATTTTGGCTGGCGGTGCGGCTTTGCCGTTGTTCGGTGGCGCAGCTTTTGGTGATGTGAAAAGCTGGCAGGGCGTTGCATTGGGCGCGAATGCAAAAATTGTTCTCGATCACCCTGATGCAGATGCGCTGATTGAACTTGCATTGCTAGAAGTATCGCGGCTTGAAAATATCTTCTCGCTTTACAAAAGCGGCTCCGAGATTTTACAGCTCAACGCACTTGGATTTTTGACTGCACCGTCGATTGAGTTTGTCGAACTTCTCAATCTAAGCGATCAAATCAACAGAGTGACAGGCGGCATTTTTGACCCGACGGTGCAGCCGTTATGGGCGCTGTATGCTGAAGAATCGAGCGCTGGACGGTCTCCAACAATTGCACAAATTTCAAGTGTGCGAGAGAGCACAGGCTGGCAACATCTGTCGTATTCGCTGGACGAAATTCGGTTCAATAAAACTGGCATGGCGCTCACACTGAACGGCATTGCGCAAGGTTTTATTGCGGACAAAGTCGCTGCTCTTTTGCGCAAAAATGGCGTCAAGAACGTCCTGGTCAACACGGGTGAAATCAATGCGTTGGGTCATGCGCCTGATGGCCAAGCGTGGGACGTGGGTATCGCCAACAAGCCAGAAAAAATTGCGCTGAGCAATCAGGCCATTGCCACGTCGGCGCCATCTGGAACCCTTTTTGGCAACGGCAATGTTGGGCACATTTTGAACCCGCTAACAGGCGGATCAGAAGCGCGTTGGGACCAGTTGAGCGTTATCGATAAATCAGCAGCAAGGGCCGATGGTCTTTCGACGGCATTTTGCCTTATGACGAAAGAACAGATTCTCAATGTCGACGGCGCGCATCAAATCTTGTTTGGCGCCCCGGTGTCCACATGACGATAAAGGCAAGGGTTGCCCTCTAAAAGGACAACAAGGCGCCCCTCTACCCGTTCGTCAAATTTGAGCGGATCCTGAACCACTTTTCGCGTTGCTTCGCGACGACCCAGTTCCTGCAATTGAGATGGCAAGTTTTGTGGATAGACGATCACATCAGCCGCCTGCAATGCGCGGACGGCCTTTAGGGTGATCAGCTCAGGATCGGACGGCGAAAATCCAATAACAGTAATGTCCGACGTTTCGGATAACTCTTGACTTTCTGCGACCCGTTTTAGCGCTTCATCTGCAGCGTTTTCCGACGGCGCTGAAGAGAAACTTAAGTCGACAAATTTCTCCCAATAGGCACGACGTTGTGCGCCTGTCGGCAATGTCGCTAAGATCTTGGCGCGCATCTTTTGGGCGAGTTCAGCCCAATCTTTTAGGCTCAGCGGCAAAAGCGCTTCGATTTTCCGGCGAACCGCTTGCCCAAGAATTGGCGCTGCTCCCGTGGTCGAAATACCAATGACGATTGGCGATCGATTGACAATTGAACCAAACTGGAAATCGCAAAACTGCGGTTGGTCGATTATGTTCACCGGCACCCCGTGAAGACGGCCTATCGATTGGATGCGTTTTGCTTCTGCTTCATTATGCGCATCAGCAATAATAAGGCGCGCATCTGCGACGTCCGTTGCAAAGCTCGTTTGAGACCGCATTTTAATCTGCAAAGGATGCGCCGCGATTAGCTCGGCCATTTCTGTGCAGGTTTGGTGGCAATGTAAGAGCACTTGCGCGCCAGCTGCCAACAATAGTTCAGTTTTCCAAGCCGCTGCTTCTGTGCCGCCAATCATGACGACGTTTTTTGCGTTGAGATTGAAAAAAACGGGAAGGACAGAGAGCGCGCCAATGCGCGCTTTTTGACGAGTGCGGGATTTATTCCGCGGCAAGAAGGGGGCGTTCATTGATCAACTCACTAATTTCAGCTTTGCAAGACCCACAGTTTGTTCCTGCACTTAGGCAGCTACCGATTTCGGCGACCGTGTGAGCGCCTTGTTCATATGCGTCGAGAATTTGGTTTGCGCCCACAGAAAAACAACTACATACAATCGGCCCAGGATCTGGCATGTCCTTGCCGGGACGACCGGCCAACAATTGATAGCGATTAGCAGGGGTTTCAAAACGCGCGCCGAGTTGGGACACGGCCCAACTTCTAGAAACCTCAACAGGGCTCTGGCCGACATAGATGGCACAATTGATCTGCAGCTGGTCAAACCATGCTGCGCGCATTGCGCCCTTTTGCGGGACAGCGAACTGTACATCCGCGTCGCCAAGATTTTGACCAAACAATTGTTTTGAGATTTCGTTGATATTCGCTTGTTTGGTTTTAAACGCAAACTCAATACGCCAACCATCTCGCGTAATTGCCTTTGACCAATAGTCGGCATTCACGTTTTTGGGCTCTTGGCGTGAAATGGCAAAACCATATTGCGCAAATTGGCACTTCTCAACTTTAACGAGCGCGCTTTTAAGTGCAGGTTGCCCAGAAACTGCGTCAGTGTCGGATCGAGTGAGTTTGTTCACCCGGCCGTCGGAGCTGAACTGCGCATTCCAATGCATGGGAACAAATATCGCATCGTCAGAAATCTTGTCACTCACCGATGCTCGGACAATGGTTTCGGCACCTTCAATCCACAAAGAAACAAGATCGCCGGTCACCACAGATAGGCGCTCAGCCGTCGCGTTCGAAATCTCGGCAAACGGTTCAGCGATATGTCCGGATAAAGTTGGGCTTTTTCCAGTGCGTGTGAGCGTGTGCCAATGATCACGAATACGTCCGGTGTTCATGCGAAGGCGTTTGCTTGACGTCCGTGGGATCGCATTTGGTAGTCGCGTCGCAACAAAGTTCGCCCGTCGGCCCGGTGTGTAAAAACTGCCATTGGCAAAAAAGCGTGTATCCAACGGGTCCGTATTTAGTGGTCGCGGCCATTGGAACGGTTCGAGCGTGTCATATTGATCGGCAGCGATGCTTTGAAAGGCGCTGATGTCAAAATCGCGGGAACCGTCATTTTGGTGACCTGATAGCGCTGCATGTTCAGCAAAGATATCCGCAACATTCTTGTAACCAAAAGCGTTGGCGAAACCTAATCGTTTACCAACTTCCGTCATCTGCCACCAATCAGGACGTGCTTCGCCTGGCGCTGGTAAAAATGCGCGCTGGCGGGAAATACGCCGTTCTGAGTTGGTGACGGTGCCACTTTTTTCTCCCCAACCGACTGAGGGAAGTTTTACATCAGCAAAGGTCGCGCTGTCGGTATCTGCCATGATGTCGGAAACAACAACGAAGTCGCAGTTTTCAAGTGCTTGCTGAATGGCGTTGCCGTTTGGCATGCTGACCATAGGGTTTGTCCCCATGATCCATAGGGCTTTGATTTTGCCCTCTTTAAGTGCCCGGAAAAGATCGACCGCCTTTAAACCGGGCTTGGGGGCGAGGTTCGGTGCTCCCCAAAACTCTTCGACCAGCGAACGGTGCGCTGGATTGTCAATTTCCATGTGGGCTGCAAGCATATTGGCGAGGCCGCCGACTTCTCGTCCGCCCATGGCATTTGGTTGTCCCGTCAGCGAAAACGGACCCATGCCTTTACGCCCAATTCGACCTGTCGCGAGGTGGCAATTGATGATTGAATTGACTTTGTCTGTGCCAGATGTCGACTGGTTTACGCCTTGGCTGAAACAAGTAACGACCTTGTCTGTTTCGGCAAACAAGGAATAAAAAGCCTCCAATTCGTCCTCGCGCAAGCCAGTTCTTCGCAGTAAGTCTTTTTGTGATATCTGGGAGCTGGACACGGCATCGGCAAAGCCATTTGTATGCGTTTCAACATAACGCGAATTCACAACGCCATTTCTAACGAGATGCTGCAATAACCCATTGAACAACGCCACATCGCCATCATGTTTTACAGGAAGGTGCAGAGTTGCCATTTCGGCGGTTTTTGTTTTGCGGGGATCAATGACAACGATGTTGAGGCTTGGGCGCTTTTCCTTCGCCGCCATCAAACGTTGGAACAGCACAGGATGACACCACGCCATATTTGAGCCGACCAGTACCACCAAGTCAGCTTCTTCCAAATCTTCGTAACTACCCGGTACTGTATCAGCGCCAAAGGCGCGCTTATGACCGGCAACAGTGGATGCCATGCAAAGGCGTGAGTTGGTGTCGACGTTTGCCGTGCCGATGAACCCTTTTATGAGCTTATTGGCGACGTAGTAATCTTCGGTGAGCAACTGCCCGGATAAATAAAACCCAATTGCGTCAGGCCCATATGCTTCCGCCGTCTTGCGAAACTTATCTGAGATAAGATCTAGCGCAGTGTTCCAACTCGTGCGCGCGCCGCCAACTTCAGGGTAGAGAAGCCGGTCTTCCAATCCAACAGTTTCCCCAAGGGCCGAGCCTTTTGAACACAACCGGCCGTAG
>CAJXLH010000252.1 GCA_913055925.1 uncultured Maritalea sp.
CCCCCGAAAGCCACAAAAAGGCAAAGAAACCAACGACATCCGTCACCGTGGTCACAAACGCGGAGGATGCAACCGCCGGATCGATATTCAAACGATCCAGAGCGAGTGGGATTAGAATTCCCGAAACGCCGGCGGCAAACATGTTGATGACCATCGCCACACCGATCACGCCACCAAGCAAAATACTCGAGAACCAAACGGCAGCGACGACACCAATCACCACGGCAAAAATCACCCCGTTCAGTGTTCCTACTAACACTTCACGAGTAATCAATCGTCTTATATTGAACTGATCGAGCTCCTTAGTGGAAAGCGCCCGAACGGTCACAGTCATGGCCTGCGTACCAGCATTCCCGCCCATTGACGCGACGATAGGCATAAGAACTGCCAGCGCCACCATTTGCTCAATGGTTGCATCGAAAAGCCCAATTACAATTGACGCGAAGATTGCAGTGATCAAATTGACAAAGAGCCACGTTACGCGAGAGCGCAACGCATCCCATACATTGTCAGAAATCTCTTCGTCGCCAACACCACCGAGGCGTTTGATGTCTTCACCAGCCTCTTCTTGGATAACATCAACGATGTCATCAATCGTCAAAACACCGACCATGCGGCCAGAATCATCTGTTACAGCAAGTTCCACCAAGTCATAGCGTTCGAACAAACGTGCTGCTTCTTCTTGGTCTTCTTCAGCTGCAACCGAGTTCACGTGGCTGTTCATCAACTGCTCAATCGTCTCGGGCCGCTGTGCCCGCAAAATGCGATCTAGCGCAATTGTGCCCTGAAGATTATATGCAGGGTCCACCACATAGAGCTGATAGAATTCGTCAGGTAAATCTTCAGCATCACGCATATAGTCAATCGTCTGCCCGACCGTCCAAAATGGCGGGATCGCGATAAACTCGGTTTGCATCCGCCGACCGGCGGTTTCTTCTGGAAAATCGAGGCTTCTACGGAGTGCCAAACGCTCAAATGTTGGCAACTGGGCCAAAATCTCGGCCTGATCGTCGCCCTGAATGTCTTCAAGAATATAAACAGCATCGTCGCTGTCCAACTCTTGCACCCCGCGCGCAATGTCCTCGTTCGGCAGCTCATCCATCAACTCGAGACGGATGGCGTCGTCAACTTCGGTTAGCGCCGAATAGTCAAACTCTTCGCCCAACAGCGCAATAAGGCGCATTCGGTCGATGGAAGACATCGCTTCTAGTACATCGCCAACGTCGGACGCGTGCAGTTCACTAATTAGATGCCGAACCTCATCGCGCTCGTCGGTCGCGATAAGATCAACAAGTTGATCAATCCAGTCGCGATTGAGCCGGTCTTCGTCGTCCCGAAATATCGGATAAGGGTTCAGAGCGGCAAAATCTTCGTTATTGATGCTGTCCTGATTCATCATCAACCTCATGAAAAACGCTATCGAACCGATAACCATCGTGTAACCAATTCGCTTTGCATTGGCTAGTTTAGATTGCCCGCAATCGAAAATTTGCGAAAAACACCCCGATTTACTTGGCTCACGCACTGCTCACATCGATTTGAGTAGCCGTTATTTCACCCAAAAGGCGTTTTCGGCGACAAAAGTGAGGCAGCCAACGAGCTGTTTGATTTTAGCAAAACGAATTCCTTTTGGAGGACCCCAAATGTCAAAAACTAAAACCGCAACTGGATTGGTTGTCGCATCAGCTGTAGCCGCTGCTATCTCAACTGCAGGCACTGTCGCCCCAGCACACGCTGAAGGCGCAATGGAAAAATGCTACGGTGTTTCACTTGCAGGCAAAAACGACTGTGCCGCTGGCCCAGGTACATCATGTGCAGGTACATCGAAAGTTGACTACCAAGGCAACGCTTGGACACTTGTTCCTGCTGGCCTTTGCGAAAACAAAGATTTCTGGGCTAAAGTTCTTCCAGGTGACCGCGCAGGTTCACTAGAAGCGATCGATCGCGATCCAGTAGCATAATGCTATGACCTTGGGGCTCGCGCTACGCATCGCGGGCCCTATTCTTTGGCTGGGAGCAACATGATGACGAACAAACAACTAGATGTCGGCGTTGGCTTTAAACCCGAACATTTCCAAGACATCATGCAATCTTCGCCTGACTTGGGCTTTTTTGAAGTCCATGCCGAAAACTATATGGGTGACGGCGGCGCACCCCACAAAATGCTTTCCGCTCTTGCCGAAAAATTTGATCTCAGCGTGCATGGCGTTGGCATGTCCATTGGCACATTGGGTGACCTGGACAAAGAGCATCTGTCCCGATTGAGAAAAGTAGTTGATCGCTATCAACCTCGTTTGGTTTCCGAACATTTGGCGTGGTCGAGCCACAATGAGGCGAAAAACCTCATGTTTCTAAACGACCTACTGCCACTGCCATACACCGAAGAAACACTTGCGCGCGTGAGTGAACATGTCACCGAAGTGCAAGACACGCTTGGCCGGCAAATCTTGATGGAAAACCCATCGACCTATGTGGCCTTTTCCGACACGCAAATGAGCGAAATTGAGTTTATCACGCGCATGCAAGCCAACACCGGTTGCGGCCTGATCCTTGACGTCAACAATGTCTATATTTCTGCCAACAACCAAAAAATGGATTCATATGCCTACCTAGATGCATTTCCACTGCATGCTGTGGGCGAGATTCACCTCGCGGGACATGCCGAAGATACCGATGATGACGGCGAACGTTTGCTGATCGACGCGCACGACCGCAAAGTCGCACCCGACGTGTGGACACTCTATGAATATGTGGTTGGCAAAACCGGCCCAATCACAACACTGATCGAGTGGGACAATGACGTCCCAGATTGGCCAACGCTCTATCAAGAAGCGGTGGACGCAAAAACAATCATGCGCAAACTAAAGGCGTTTACTGATGCCGCCGAGTAACAGCTTCTCCCAAAGCCAATTCGCCGAAGGACTGTTTCAGCCCGAAGCACTACCGACTGGCATTGTCGATCCTGCTGGAGCGCCAGCGCCAAAACGCTATTCGGTCTACAAAAACAACGTGATTGTCAGTTACATCGAAGCGCTTGGCGCCGCCTATCCGGCATGCAAGACGCTGGTTGGCGAGGACTTTTTCAATGCACTCGCACGCGAATTTGTGACGCAAAACCCGCCAAACTCACAATTGATGATTTTGTTCGGTGAAGGGTTCGACGCCTTTCTCAACTCATTTGAGCCAGCGCAGCAAGTTCCCTTTCTACCAGACATCGCAAAAATCGAGCGCGCCTGGCGGATCGCTTATCACAGCGCGGATATTGCACCGATGACAGGCGAAGCCATAGCTGCGGTGCCACCCGAAGCATTGGGCGACGCCACAATAACGCTATTGCCATCGGTCGCGACAATCAGTTCGCAATTCCCAATATATAATCTGTGGTTCGCGGCGACCTCCGGTGGATCAATAGACCAAGTAGATCCTTCAGTCAGCGAAAGTGCGCTCGTCGTGCGCCCAGCGTTCGACGTTTTCGTCCACCCGATCCCACACCTTTTCGCGGAACTGATCGAAAAGATTGCAAATGGCGCAACGCTGAACGAAGTCGCGCAAGCTGGCGCAGAAAATGATGTGCAATTCGATTTTGCCCAGTTCTTCGGTCTTCTCATACAAACCGGCGCTATCGCCGAAATTCACCAAAACAACTAGGGGCAAAACATGTTAGGCACAATTCTCGGACGATTTGATTTTCTTCACCGATTTGGAACGCCAATTGCAATTGGCTTCTCACTTGCCCTCCTTTGGGTACGCTTTTTCTTAGGGATGCCTTATTGGAATTCTGGTTGGACAAAATGGTCTGAATTTCCGTTCTCAGTGAACGCGGGCGCGAAGTATTTGTTCTCTCAAGAATACAAACTAAACATTTTGGGCACCGCATATTCCATGCCTTTCCCTGACTTGATGGCCTATCTTGCCGGCTTGGGCGAAGTCATATTGCCGGGGTTCCTGATCGCAGGTCTTTTCTCTCGGTTCGCCGCACTTGGCCTTTTGGGCATGACAGCCGTTATTCAGCTGGTCTATCCAGGCGCATGGTTATTGCATGGCAGCTGGGCACTTGCAGCGCTTTGCATTGTCATTGCGGGTCCGGGCATGATTTCCCTGGACGAATTGGCCCGCAGAGCCCTTAAACTCAACAAATAAGGCACGCCTGCCATATTCGTGCCTTTGTTCAGGTCCAACGAGCGTTCTGAGACTGAACGCTCGAAAGGAACAAGGGCATGAACAAAACAGTATTGGGCATAATCGCTGCCATCGTGATCGCTGGCGGCGGTTACTATTTCTACGACAGCAACCAAAAAGCCGAGCAAGCACGCATAGAAGCGCAAGCCGCCGCAGAAGCTGCAGCAAAAGCCGAAGCGGAAGCAAAAGCGAAGGCTGAAGCCGAAGCCAAAGCAGCCGCTGAGGCC
>CAJXLH010000253.1 GCA_913055925.1 uncultured Maritalea sp.
TTTTGTCACGGGTTTCAATAGGGCACTTTCAAGCTATTGCGCGCGGAGCTTTGCCACAAACGGGCCTCTCAATCAATAAAAAGCGCACATTTAGGCCCCAACCGACTTGACTGAGACAATTTCTCACCTGATCTGTTAGGGTGAAATATGCGTATGATGCAAGTCGGGTTTTAATGATCCCGTCCGCTCAAATTATTAAAGGAACGCCAATGTCCGCGACCACAATTGAAGCTGCTGAAATTGATCGTTTTACCGCAATGGCCGACGAGTGGTGGGACCCCAATGGCAAGTTCAAACCTTTGCACAAATTCAATCCGGTCCGGCTTGCTTATATCCGCAATACGGTGATCAATCACTTTGGTTTGGATGAAACCAAACGCGAACCATTCAAAGGATTGCGTTTTCTCGATATTGGCTGCGGTGGCGGCCTGTTGTGTGAACCCATGGCACGCCTTGGTGCCGATGTGGTGGGCGCCGATGCCGGCGAGAAAAACATCAACATCGCCAAAAACCATGCGGAACGCATGGAAATCGACATTGATTATCGCGCAACAACCTCTGAAGCCCTTGCTGAAGCAGGCGAGCAATTTGATGTTGTGCTGAATATGGAAGTCATTGAACACGTCAATGATATCCAGCTTTATCTTGAAAGCTGCGCGGCACTTGTCAAACCCGGCGGCATTATGTTCGTGGCCACCATCAACCGCACATTTAAAGCTTATGCCCTTGCAATTGTTGGCGCAGAGCATGTGTTGCGCTGGCTGCCCAAAGGTACCCACACTTATGATAAGTTTGTCACGCCAGAAGAGATCATCTCGATCCTCAAACGCAATGACATGCAAATCATGGAACGCAGCGGCGTGAGCTATCATCCGCTCGAGGACAAGTGGAAACGCTCGAAAGATATGAGCGTAAACTACATGCTGCTTGCCGAAAAACCGAAAAAATAAAGACTAACCTTGACGGAAAGCACCATTACGCTTATTTAGTTCATACTATAATAATTATTGTATGAACTAAATATGGATCATCACAAACAAACAACGCTTTTTTCAGTGATCAATGCGGGAAACGCGCTTGAAGAAAAGCTCAGCGGCGAACTCGAGCGGATTGGGCTTTCCATGGCCAAGTATGGCGCATTGTGCACATTAGCTGCGGCGGAAGAACCACTTCCCTTAAGCGTCTGCGCGCGCCAAATGACTTGCGTAAAATCAAACATCACCCAGCTCATGGATCGTTTGGAAAAAGATGAACTTATCGAGCGCATCCCCGATCCAAAAGACCGCAGAAGCGTGCGCGCAAAAATTACTGAAAAAGGTGCGCAATTGCAGAAAACAGGCGATGAAATTTGCGCCTTGTTGGAAGCCGAACTCGCACAAACTCTGTCGGCTATCGACCACAAATCATTCCGCGAAACGCTCCATAAAATCCAATAACGACAAAGAGAAACTTATGTTCATCATCACACTCAAATTCGCTGACAAATCCAAAGCACCCGAACATATGCCCGCCCACAACGCTTGGATTGCTGAAGGCTTTCAAACTGGACATTTCAAAGTCGTCGGCAGCCTCGCCCCCAATGCTGGCGGCGCCCTCATCGCCACTGCATCGTCTAAAGATGAGATCGAAGCCATTGTCGCCAAAGACCCATTTGTTGAACATGGCGTCGTATCAGCCGAGATTATCGAGATATCGCCAAATAAATTCGCCGATGGACTGGAACCGTTTTTCACCTGATAAAACGTTAGACGTCCAATCGCGCTTTTAAATACCACAACACCAAAAAAACCGCCGAGCGTATGCTTGGCGGTTTCCCATTCGACAATTTGTGACGAAAATTCTTAGTTGTGATCTTCCGGCGCGGCAGGAAGCGGCAAGAAATCAACACCTTCGTCGGTGAGTGATTTCACTTCGTCAGCGGTGGCCTCGCCATAAATACCGCGACTTTCGCTCTCTTCGTGATGGATTTTGCGCGCTTCTTCGGCAAATCGATCGCCAACATATTCCGCTTCGCTCATCACCTTGTTGCGCAACTTGTTCATTGCTTCGCGCAATGCTTTTTGCTCAGGATGACCGGCGGATACGGCAACTTTTTGGTTGGACTTTTTGCCAACTGCAGGAGCCATTAGCGCCTTGTGCACTTCAGCGGTGCCGCAAACAGGGCATTCCAAAACACCCTGGCTTGATTGCATGTCAAACGCCTCGGCATTTTTGAACCAAGCTTCAAACTTATGGTCGTTCGCGCAGCAAAGCGAATATTGGATCACGAATTCACCCTTAGTGTTGTTTCGTTTTATTGTGCCGCATTATGGTTAACGCTTAGCGAAAAATCGCGTGCATTGGCAAGTGTTGGTACGCGCATTCGCGTCTCTTTGATCACTTTCCGATCAAGCAGCGCGCTTATTAGCAAGCCCTCACCTTCGGTGCAAGCACTGATCAATTCACCCCAAGGCGAAACAATCAACGAATGCCCATAGGTGCGCCGACCATTGGCGTGGAGGCCAGATTGCGCCGCGGCAATGACGTATGAACCAGTTTCAATCGCCCGCGCCCGCAACAATGTCTCCCAATGCGCACGACCGGTTGGAACCGTAAAAGCCGCCGGAACCGCCATTATGTCAGCACCAGCCTGCCTAAGCGCCCCATAAAGCGCGGGAAAGCGCATGTCGTAACAAATGGAAAAACCAAGTTGGAAATCATCCACCGATGCAAGAACTGCATGTTCACCGGGCGCAAAATTATCGCTCTCGCGATAAGGCGCATCACCAGCAATATCGGCGTCGAACAAATGAATCTTGTCGTACGTCGATACGATTTTACCGTCTGGCCCAAATAAGAAGGATCGATTGAAACATTTCCCATCTGGCCCAGGGTAAGCCATCGAACCAACATGCAGATAGAGACTGTGTGCGTCTGCAAGACGCGCCAACTCATCCAGCGTTTGATTCAAAGCACTTGAATTGACCCACGACTTAAGTTGCTGATGATCTTCAGCAAACATCACCGCCATTTCGGGTAATTGCAAATAGCGCACATCGTCATTTGCCGCCCGTGCGCACCCATCAGCAATGGTCTTCAGATTTTCATCTGAAGACATAGATGAGCACATTTGGAGAGCCGCAATTTTCATCGATGTGCGCTTTGTTGTTTAGCTGGCCTGAAGGTGCAGCAATGGATCAAGCTTTCCCTGATGGTCGAGCGCGTTCATATCGTCAAAACCACCAATATGCTGATCATCAATAAAGATTTGCGGCACGGTGTGGCGTCCACTAGCACGCTCAAGCATCTCTTGGCGCTTGGTTGGATCACCGATCACAGTATATTCTGTGTAAGCCACACCCTTTTTGTCCAATAGTGCTTTTGCCGCCAAGCAATATGGACATGTAGGAGTTGTATAGAGTTCAATTGTGGGCATTTTTATTCCTTCATGGAAAAGGGGGAACTTGTCTATATTGCCCCAATAGGGTCGCTGACAACCCGTGCAAAGCTCAGAACGTTCACCTTATCGCGATATTTCGCCGGAAAACATCGCGCAATTGCTTCAATCGTTGCGCCTGTTGTGACCACATCATCAATGATTACAATATGTTCGCCTTGATATCGCTCAAGGAACTTGTCGGTTAACTTAAAAGCACCACGCACATTGCTTTCACGCTCTTTTGAAGTCAGCCCAACCTGCTGACGTGTCGATTTCACCCGATTGACCCAATCGCTGGCCACCTTCGCGCCTGTTTCTTTAGCCAAGTGATCTGCCAAAAGCTGCGATTGATTATATTTACGAAATAGTCGTCGTCGCCAATGAAGCGGTACCGGAACGAGGACGCAGCTTTCGCCCCAATAGTCACCCCCCGCCTGCACCATAAGACACGCCAAAAGTTTCGCCACTTCTAACCGGTCGCCATATTTGAACTGACTGACAAGGGATCGCGCGAGGTCATCATAAAGAACCGCCGCCCGCGCACGATAATAGGGCGGTGGGGACGCAATGGCTTGAGCACTCACAATGTCTGCCCCCATATCAGCGGCAAACGGAATGCCGAGAATGGGGCAATAGGGCTTGGAGATAAAACGCAAATTTTGCCAGCACGACCCGCAAAGTCCGTCTGCCATGTCGATCGGGCTATCGCATGCCAAACAGTTGGGCGGATAGACCCAATCCAGAAGCTTTACTTGCAGTTTGCGCGCCCGCTTAGTAATGACGGACATGTGCGTAAGCTCGGCCGCCTTGCTGCGCGAGAAAAAACGCCTAACCATAAAATCGCTCAAAAAATGTTTGCGGAGCCACTTATGCAGCCACCAATGCTGTTTCATCGTAGCCGAATTGCTCAACGATTGAAAAGACGTGGCCCACAACCGGATGATTTTTTCGTCAAGCTTATTCACACTGACATGCATGAACGGCTG
>CAJXLH010000254.1 GCA_913055925.1 uncultured Maritalea sp.
TAAACACCACATTTCTACGGAGAAGGCACAGCCGATGTCGTATGTTTCATCCGTCGAGCAACTAGAAAAAATCTATGGCGTTGCGAGCCCCAACGCGACGGAAAAAGAAATCAATTATGTTGACGACATTTATCGCCCCTTTATTGAAAAGGCTCCGTTTGTCGCGCTGGCAACGGTTGCAGATGAAGGCATTGATTGCTCACCGCGGGGCGACGAAGCAGGCTTTGTGCGCATCGCAGATGAAAAAACACTAATCATGCCCGATCGTCGCGGCAACAATCGCACGGACAGTCTGCGCAACATCATTCGGGACCCGCGCACCTCTTTCATGTTTATGATCCCAGGCAGCAACACAGTTTTGCGCGTCAACGGGCAAGCAAAGATTTCGATAGACGAAGAACTGCTGGAGAGCTTTAAAGTTGACGGCAAAGCGCCAAGATCAGCGATTGTTTTGAAAGTTGACCGCATCTATTTCCAATGCGCACGCGCGCTCATGCGCTCACACCTTTGGAATGCCGAAAATCACATCGACCCGAAAAGCCTACCAACACCGGGACAAATACTCGCGAAGCTGAGCAATAATGAATATGGCGGCGAAAAATATGACCGCGAATGGCCAGAGCGCGCCAAAGAATCTATGTGGTAGACACACCGACCCTTACGCAATACATAGCTTATACAAATTCCACATGGCGAAGTTTGCCACATGGCTAGCGCCAGGGAACTGCCCAAAGTCAACAAATTCAGTGGTCTTCAATTGCCCATTATTGGTAGGACCAAAAGGGCCGATGCCCATTTTTTTACCACTGACAAGGGACTTTATGTCGATTGTAAGACATTTTTGCGCTTGATATTTTCAGACGGTTGGCTACTGTTTCGAAAAAAACAAAATACTCTGAGGGGGGAAGGGCTATTAAGCCGGTATTGGACGTTACGGATCTTAAGACCGTATTCCACACTCAAGATGGCGTTGTGCATGCCGTAAATGGCATTAGCTTTCATCTTGAGGAGGGTGAGTTACTGAGTGTTGTAGGCGAGAGTGGTTCTGGCAAAAGCGTAACGATGATGTCGCTTTTGAAACTGCTTCCAATGCCGCCTGCTGAAATCGCATCTGGCAAGGTCATGTTCGATGACAATGACCTTATTCAGATGGAACTTGAGGAGCTGCGTAAAATTCGCGGCGGCAAGATCGGTTTCATTTTCCAAGACCCCATGACTTCTTTGAACCCGGTGTTCAATGTGGGCTTCCAAATTATGGAGCCCCTAAAAGAGCATTTGGGTCTTTCAAAACAAGAAGCGCGCAAACGCGCGATTGAGCTTTTAGAATTGGTGGGCATACCAGGAGCGGCGGACCGTCTCGATGATTTCCCGCACCAATTCTCTGGCGGCATGCGCCAACGGGTTATGATTGCGATTGCATTGGCATGCGACCCACAAATCTTGATTGCTGACGAGCCAACAACTGCGCTCGACGTGACCATTCAGGCACAGATTTTGGAACTCATCAAAGAGTTGCGCAAAAAGCTGGGCATGGCGATTGTTTGGATCACCCACGACCTAGGCGTCGCGGCAGGCATTTCAGATCGCATCATGGTGATGTATGGCGGCTTTGTTGTGGAACACGCAAAAGTCGGCGACCTCTACAAGCGCCCACTACACCCGTATACCCGCGCATTGCTGGCCACTTTGCCATCTGAGGATGGTGGCGAAGAACGGCTAAAGAGCATTAAGGGCTCACCGCCTAACTTGGGCGCTGAACCAACTTCTTGTCCTTTCGCACCACGTTGCGAACATGCGTTTGAGCGATGCTCTCAAGAAAACCCACTTCTGAAACGTGTGGCAGATACACACGATGTTGCTTGTTGGTGGGACGTTGAGAAGGAGGCACCACGCGATGTCAGCTGAAGCTGAAACACTCGTTCGGGCTGAGAACCTAAAAGTCCACTTCCCGATCCATTCAGGCGTTTTGCGTCGTCAAACTGGCTCAGTGAAAGCTGTTGACGGGCTGAACTTTGAGATCAAACGTGGTGAGACCCTTGGGCTCGTTGGCGAGAGTGGTTGCGGTAAATCAACCGCTGGCCGCGCCATGCTGCGCCTATATGAATTGACCGACGGTCAAATCGATTTCGATGGCACCGATATTGCGCATTTGAGCAAACAAGAATTGCGTGACATGCGCCCGCGCATGCAAATGATCTTCCAAGATCCGCAAGCTTGTTTGAACCCGCGTATGACGGTTGGCGATATCATCGCTGAGCCTCTGATCGAGCACACCAAGCTTTCTTCATCAGAACGCCGCGACAAGGTGAAGAGCCTTCTTGAATCTGTGGGCATGAACCCAGACTTCGTGAACCGCTACCCACACGAATTTTCCGGTGGTCAGCGTCAACGGATTGGTATTGCGCGCGCTTTGGCACTAGAGCCAGATTTTATTGTTTGCGATGAGCCTATTGCTGCTTTGGACGTTTCGATCCAAGCGCAGGTGGTGAACTTGCTGCAAGACATTCAGGAGCGTATGGGCCTTACTTACATGTTCATTTCGCACGATTTGAGCATGGTGAAGCACATCGCTGATCGTGTTGCCGTTATGTATTTGGGCCGCATCGTTGAGCTGGCGCCAAAAGAAGAACTCTACAAGAATCCGAAGCACCCTTACACGCAAGCTTTGCTGTCTGCGGTGCCGGTCCCGGATCCAGAAGTCGAAAAGACTCGCGAACACATTGTCCTTAAGGGCGATGTGCCAAGTCCGGCTAACCCGCCAAGTGGTTGTCGCTTTTCAACTCGGTGTCCTATCGCCCAAGAAAAGTGTTTTTCTGACGACCCAGAATGGCGGAAAATTGGTAATGGCGGCTTTGTAGCCTGCCACTTCGCCGAATAACGAATGTGGTGTCCGTTTATACTTACGCGCGGACATCAAGAAGGCAGGATCAAACTGCTTCAAACTGAATATTCAGAACTAGTAAGTAACCAGGAGGAACTACATGCGTAAACTCAAAACCCTCGTTCTGGCATCTGCTGCGGCTTCATGCTTCGCTGCAACAGCTGCGCACGCAGAACGCGGTTCAGCAGGACAGCTTAACATTGTTTATTGGCAAGCTGCTTCTATTCTGAACCCATTCTTGTCAGGTGGTACAAAAGATATCGATGCTTCATCATTGATCCTTGAGCCATTGGCAAACTACCGCCCAGACGGTTCAATGGACCCAACTTTGGCAGTTGAAATTCCAACTGTTGAAAATGGTGGCGTTGCAGCTGATCTGAAATCGATCACTTGGAAGCTTAAGCAAGGCATTACTTGGTCAGACGGCACACCGTTTACTGCTAACGACGTTGTGTTCACAGCAAACTACTGTATGCACCCAGATGGTGGCTGTAACGCTGCATCTAACTATGCTGACGTTGCAAGCGTTGAAGCATTGGACGATCATACAGTTCGCGTAAACTTTGCTGTTGCTAAGCCGTTCCCATATGGCCCATTTGTTGGCGCAACAACACCAATCATCCAAGAAGCTCAGTTTAAAGACTGTATGGGTGCAAAAGCACCAGAGTGTACAGACGCAAACTTTGGCCCAATTGGTACTGGTCCGTTTAAAGTAGACGAATTCCGTGCAAACGACGTGATTACGTATTCTGCAAACGAAAGCTTCCGCAATCCAGATCAGCCTGCTTTTGCAACAGCAGTGTTTAAAGGTGGCGGTGACGCTGCTTCTGCTGCTCGTTCTGTTCTTGAAACAGGTGAATTTGACTATGCTTGGAACTTGCAAGTTGAGCCAGAAATTTTGGCGCAAATGCAAGCTGCGGGTAAAGGTAAAGTTGTTTCTGCTTTCGGTACATCAGTTGAGCGTTTGATGGTTCAATTGACTAACCCATCTGCTGACCTTGGCGACAAGCGTGCAACAGTTGAAGGTGGACCACACCCATTCTTGAGCGACATTGCTGTACGTAAAGCACTGTCTATGGCTATCGATCGTCAGATCCTTGTTGACGCAGGCTACGGCCCAGCTGGTCAGGTTACATGTAACGTGCTTCCTGCTCCTGCGATCTATGCTTCAACAGCAAACGACGCTTGTAAGACACAAGACATTGCTGGTGCAAACGCACTTCTTGACGAAGCTGGTTGGGTAAAAGGCGGCGACGGAATCCGTGCTAAAGACGGCGTTCGTTTGTCAATCTTGTACCAAACATCAACAAACTCTGTTCGTCAGGGCACACAAGCTTTGATCAAGCAGATGTGGTCACAAATCGGTGTTGAAACAGAACTACGTAACATCGATGCGGCTGTGTTCTTCGGTGGCGACCAGTCTTCACCAGACACATTCCAGAAGTTCTTTGCTGACATTGAAA
>CAJXLH010000255.1 GCA_913055925.1 uncultured Maritalea sp.
TGGGATTTGGCGAGCGGTTGCCAACAGCAATGAAATCGCATGTTCAGCGGTGGTGATTGAGTTTCCGAACGGCGTATTCATCACAATGATGCCTTTTGCCGTCGCTTTTGGGATATCGACATTGTCGACGCCGATACCTGCACGACCCACAACTTTTAGGTTGTCTGCTGCGGCAATTATTTTCTCAGTCACTTTGGTTGCAGAGCGGATCGCCAAACCGTCATATTGGCCGATGATCTCCAAGAGCTTTTCTTTGTCTTTGCCGACGTCCGGCAAAAAATCCACATCAACGCCATTGTCGCGGAAAATCTGAACCGCGGTTTCACTCAACTTGTCTGATACAAGAACCTTAGGCATTTAAGCCTCCATCAATTTTTTAATTCTGGGAAATGCGGGCGACGCTTCGCCCGCCAAAATTCTTTGGCGCTCTTAAAGCGCTGCTTTTTCGGCGGCGAACGCCCAATCAAGCCAAGCAGTGAGCGCTTGCAAATCGTCAGCTTCAACTGTCGAACCCGCCCAAATGCGCAAACCTGCCGGTGCATCACGATATGCACCGATGTCGTAGGCAACGCCTTCTGCATCAAGCCGTGTCGCAATTGCTTTCGCAAAAGCCGCTTGGGCATCCGCGTCGAGTGCCGCAACATCGGCATCAACGATCTTCAAACACACAGAAGTGTTGGAATAGGTCGCTGGATCGACCGCCAAATTGGCAATCCAATCGGTTTTTGCGACCCAATCATTGAGCACCGCAAAGTTTGCATCAGCGCGTTTCTGCAAGGCATTTGGGCCAAGAGACTTCGCCCATTCCATCGCATCAATCGCGTCTTCCACCGCCATCAATGATGGTGTGTTGATTGTTGCGGCATTAAAGATGCCTTCAATAAGCTTGCCACCTTTTGTCAGGCGGAAAATCTTTGGCAAAGGACGATCCGGTGCGAATGTTTCCAAACGCTCCACAGCGCGCGGTGAAAGAATGATCACACCGTGTGCGCCTTCTCCGCCAAGCACTTTTTGCCAAGAAAAAGTAACAACATCGAGTTTTGCAAAATCGAGGTCTTGTGCGAACGCCGCTGAGGTCGCATCGCAAATGGCTAGACCTTCGCGGTCTGCATCAATCCAGTCGGCATTCGGCACGCGAACACCAGAAGTGGTACCATTCCATGTGAAAACAACGTCGCGTTTCCAATCGACAGCGCCTAGATCAGGCAATTCGCCATAAGCTGCGTCGAGCACGCGCACATCATCGAGTTTAAGTTGTTTTACAACGTCGGTGACCCAGCCGGCACCAAAGCTTTCCCAAGCCAGCATGTCGACGCCGCGTGCGCCGAGCATAGACCACATCGCCATTTCGACCGCGCCCGTGTCAGACGCAGGTACGATACCAATTCGGTAATCGTCAGGAACGTTCAAAAGCTCTCGCGTTAAATCAATGGCCAATTGAATACGCGCTTTGGCCGGCTTCGCACGGTGCGAGCGCCCAAGATGCTTGTCGTTGAGGAATTCAGCCGTCCAGCCAGGACGTTTAGTGCATGGTCCGCTAGAAAAACGCGGATTTACCGGACGATGGTCCGGTTTCAAAAGATCTGTCATGTCATCTACCCTTTCAGATAGGCGCCCCTCGTTGGGGAGGGGTGGCCCACTGACCGGAATAGAGATTCTTTTCTCATTTGGCAAATGAAATTTTTGCAACATCATCCGCACAAAATAAAAAAACCCCGCGCAAAACTGCGCGGGGTCTTCAATCACATTATGGCTTTTCGCTTAGTGGAAGCGGTAGCGTAGGCTTGCGCGAATTTCGTGCGCAATAGCATCTTGTGCCCAGAAGTCTGTACCGCCCGATGTGGAGAAACCCTTCATCCACAATCCGCGATAGCCAACGTCAGCCACAAGGTTACCCATGTCATATGAAACACCAACCATACCAGCGCCAGCCCAGGAACGAGCACCTGTGCCTTCTACAAGATCCGGGTTTGTCGCATGAGTTGCTGAAGCGTAGCTCCAAGCTTTACCAATACCCGCGCCAACATAAGCTTTCCAGCCACCTTCAACTGAATGGCCCAAACCTTCTAGGTCGAAATCATAATAGACGTTGGCTAGAGCAACAGTTGAACGCAATGTTGCGGTGTAACCATTTGCTGTGAGACCTGAGTTGTGGACATTGTCCAAAGTGATGTCAGCACGCCAACCATCACCAAATTCATAACCAGCACCAACGCCGTAGCTATAGCCCCAACCCATATTGGTCACACCATAGTCGGTACAGCAAATGACCACATTACGTGCCCAAAGTGCGTTGCCCCCTACTGAACCGCGAAGGTAAAATGAGCCACCCAGCCCATAGTCAACTTCTGGCAATTCAGGATATTCAGGGTATTCTGGTTCGGGAACAATCATGTCTGCGGCAAATACGCTACCGCTAAACATGGTTGCAACAGCCAGTGAGGCGGCTATTGTCCATTTAAACATCATTCTAATCCTTGTTACGCAAGCCAAGTTCTGTGACTTCTCGCTGGGCATTATTGACGCTTTTTGTTAAAAGGCGCTTAACCTCAATATTTAACCCTAACAATTCATCTATCACTTTAAGTCTGGTTCTCAGGCGAAACGACAAATTATCATGGAACAACAACGCACTGCATCAGATTGGCTCTGGTTGGCACTTCTCGTTTTAATGTGGGGTAGCGCCTTCATTGCAATTAAAATTGCTGTCGAAACGATAACGCCGCTATGGCTTGTGGCCATTCGGATGATGATCGCGTCGTCCCTGATGATCGCCTTCGCTAAATGGCAAAATATTCGCCTGCCGCAAGGTTGGCGCGAATGGTGCGCTATGATCTTTTTAGGTACGGTTGGCACCGCAATTCCGTTTATTTTGATCTCCTACGCGGCGCCTTATGTACCATCTGCCATTGCTGGCCTTATGATGGCGACCATTCCGTTTCAAATCTTGCTGTTCTCGCTGGTGTTTTTGCCGGAAGAAAAAGTCACGCCGGTACGCGTGCTTAGCCTTGGTATCGGGTTTGCCGGTGTTGCCTTTGTGATTTTTGGTCGGCCAACCGCCACAACTGAAACAGGCCTATCGCTCCTGCCCTTTGTCTTGCTCATTTTGGCCACCACTGGCTATGCCACCAACGGCATTGTATCCCGCCGGATGATCGACATGCCCGCCATGACGAAGTCCTACGGCACCATTTTGGTGTCGACTATCATGACCATTGGCGCTGCGATTTTGTTCGAACCTTTCCCAACTTACATGTCGATGCCGTCAATCGGCGGCGCGGTTTATTTGGCAGTGTTTTCCACCTGGGCAGGCACTGTGGTATATTATCGATTGGTCGATAGAACTTCGGTCGCTTTTTGTTCGCAGACCAGCTATTTGATCCCAATCGTTGCTGTTGCACTTGGCGCAATGGTATTTGCCGAGCAACTCGCGCCCCTACAGCTTGTCGGTTTTTGTGCGATCATCTTCGGCATTTTGATTGCAGAAGGTATTCTGAAACGCAAAAAGCGGCGCCGTTTTCCGACGCCGCCCGCTTAACATTTCTTTTGCCGCGGTTTAGGCGACTTGCTTGATCACCTCAGCAATGTCGCCAACAACTTCACGAACAAGCTTTTCGTCGTCGCATTCACCCATCACGCGGATCAGCGGCTCTGTGCCAGACGCGCGAATGACCAACCGACCGCTCGCGCCCATTTTTTCTTCACCCGCTTTAATCGCTTTTTTCACTCGATCATCTTCAAGTGGGGCACCAGACTCGTAGCGCACATTCTTCAAAAGCTGCGGCACATTTTCAAACAAGCGACAAACCTCGGATACGGGCTTTTGCTTAGATTGGACGAGCGCCATGATTTGCAATGCGGACACCAAGCCATCACCTGTCGTGGTGTGATCGGAAAGAATAATGTGGCCCGACTGTTCACCACCCACATTGAAGCCGCCTGAGCGCATGCGCTCAAGCACATATCGATCGCCTACTTTGGTGCGCTCCAACGCCAAATCACGGCCATTTAGAAAGCGTTCCAAACCAAGGTTGGACATAACCGTTGCAACAACGCCGCCGCCGGCCAGTTTTTCTTGCTCATGCCAGAACAAAGCAAGCGCCGCCATCAAATGATCGCCGTCAATAATGTCGCCATTCTCGTCGACAATCACCACGCGATCGGCGTCACCATCAAGCGCAATCCCAATGTCCGCGCGCGTTTCGCGCACTTTGTCTTGCAGCAAACGCGGTGCAGTGGAACCACAGCCCTCGTTAATGTTATAGCCATCTGGATTGACACCGATGGGGATCACGTCAACACCAAGTTCCCACAACACTTCTGGGGCCGTTTTATAA
>CAJXLH010000256.1 GCA_913055925.1 uncultured Maritalea sp.
GGTGTTTGAATTCGCTGATTACCAAAACAAAGACGATTATTTGGCGTCGCTGTCTACATCTACACGCCGAAGCCGCAAAAAACGTCGCAACAAGCTAAATAAGCTTGGTGAGGTTAGCTATAAAATCACCCAACCTGGTGAATTCGGGTACACGGACCTGATTGAGCGTGCCTTGGAAATGAAGTTTGAGTGGCTGGAACACACGGGGCGCAACGACGAAAAACTTAAAATCGAAGGACTCAAGCAAACGCTGGCTGGTTTGGCCAGCGACGGCGCCAACCAAGCGCTTGTGCAATCTCTGATGGTCGATGACCGGCCCGTAGCGATAGAAATTGGTTTCCTTCAGGGCGGGCATTATTACGCCTATGTCGGCGCGTTCGATTGGGATATGCGCGACTATTCTGTCGGCAAAGTTCAAATGGAACAAGCGGTGCTATGGGCCATTGAGAATGGTGTTGAAAAGTACGACCTATTGGCTGAACCTGCTGGCTATAAAGACAGTTGGTCCAACCTAGTTGTCACTTTGCAAAACCGAACCATTGCGCGTTCCATCAAAGGGCAGCTTTATGGCGTTGTGTGGCAGCATCATGTGCGCCCTCGTGTGAAAGCACTATTCAATAATCTTCCTTCTGATTGGCGCACCAAGGCATTGAACGTCAAAAAAGCGCTTGGGCGTTCTTAGGCCAAATTGAACGTGGTCTCTTTGCTGAAATCCAAACTGGCGCCGCTACTTGATCGATTGGGGCAGGGCGCCGCCATTGGCCAAGCCATGAGTGCGTTGTTGTCGCGCACTTTTGCCGCAGGCCTTGCTTATCTATTTCAGATCTATCTCGCCCACGCGCTAAAAATCGACGCCTACGGCATATTTGTCAGTTTTTGGACCTGGCAATTGATCATCAGCAACTTGGTTGTGTTGGGTTATCAAGAATCCGCAGTTCGGTTTTTGCCACGTTATCATGCTCGCGGGCAGGAGCACTTGCTGCAAAGTTTTGTGCATCACGGGGCAAAAGTCGTCGTGATTGCAAGTTTGCTGGTCGCGGGCATTGGGGCCGCCCTTCTTTGGTCATTCGGTGACCAGTTCGATAAATCCTATATGCTGCCAGCGCTTGTTTTGGCGTTTGGTTTGCCGATCATCGCGATCGAAGTCTATCTTGAAGGCGTTAATCGTGGTCTTGGCTGGTACTTATTGTCCATTGTGCCAAGTTATATCATTCGCCCCATCGCTGTGGTTGCGACCATGTATGTGCTTGGCCAATCCGGCATGGAACTTAACGCTCAGCTTGCGCTCGGTGTCATGGTTGGCGTCACGGCTGTTTTGATCATCGGCCAGTGCCTCATCATGGTCAAAAAAATCAAGCCAAAAACCGCGCCAAAAACGAAGTCAAAACATAAACGTTTGCGCCGCGCATGGCTTTGGGCAACGTTGCCATTGGTCATCGTATCCGGTGTCGATGAGATGCTTTATTGGTCCGACATTGTAGTGCTTGGCTTTTTGGCGGAACCGGCCGACGTCTCGATCTATTTCGCGGCCATCCGTTGCATGGCGTTTGCTAGTTTCATCCATTACGGATTTATGCTGGTGTTTGCGCGCGAGTTTTCCCTCGCCAATGCAGATGGCGATCTAACAGAATTACGATCACGCATATCTATGGCGTCCACCTGGACATTCTGGCTAACCATCCCTGCTGTTATTCTCATTGTCGCCGCTGGTCCAGTTTTGCTTTCGTTTTTTGGCGAGGCTTTTGGCGAAGGCATCGTGGTGATGATCGTGATCGGCATCGGCACAATCGGCAAAAGCGCCGTTGGCCCAGCTTCCAACCTTCTCATTGTGTTGGGTAAAGAAAAGCGCGACGTCACCTTTTCCGCCGTTTCTCTTGTGGCCAACATTCTCATTTCAATTCTGCTGGTGCCCCTTATGGGCATATTGGGCGCCGCAATCGGCACTGCCGCATCACAAATCGTCCGCGCCCTGCTTCTCGCGCGCTATTGCCGCCAAAAGCTTGAACTTGACGTCACCACCAGCCTCAATCCGCGAACGTTGTTGAAGCCAAAAGTTCGGCCTAGGCGATCTCATTAAAGCCGGGTGATTGACAGTTTGGCGCTCGGCATTGAATAGTCGCCGCCATGTCGTTGGTTTCGCGTTTACAACAAAGTTTCCGTTTGCAAGTGTTGGGCATGGCCGTTTTGGTTGGGCTGGCGGCGTTGGCGGTTCTGTATTTTGGTCTGCCTTGGGCCGAGCAACGCGAGCGCGAGAACCTTTACACCCAAATAGACGAAGTGCTGGCGCTGCAAAAAGAAACCATCGACGGCACATTCGATAAATTTCGTTTGCTCACAGGTGTTGTGGCGCAGCAGCCCAATTTGAGCATTGTTTTTCAAAGTCAAAATCAAGAAATTGCGAAAATCAGCGCGGAACGTTTGGCGACTCAGTTCGCGGGTCTTTCCGGCGCGGCGAATGTGCAATTGGCACGACCCGATGGCAGCGTTTTGGCGCAGTCCACCAGTTTTCGCTTCGCGCCACTGCAGATTGACGAAAAGCTGATCAATGCAGGTGCTGAAGGGCGGCTTGGCCGAGCGACCATTCTTACCAGTACCGGCGAGAGTGCTTATGGTTTTTCCAAAGGCATTGTCGCAAACGGCAAGGTGATTGGCATTGTTGTGGTTTATGTGGATTTGCTACAACTTGGCGATGCTTGGGGGCTAATCTCTGACCCTATTTTTGTGACCAATCCAAATGGACAGAAGATCATCGGCAACCAGTTGGCAAGCGCTTTGCCGCAAGATCTGCTGCGGGTTTACTCGGGCAAAGCGGAGCTGGTGTATAAAGAACAAGATGCCGATGACACGGCCATGTTGGCCCGTGGCGAATATTTGCCGTTGTTGGATTGGCACCTGAGCGTATTGACCAGCTATCAGCCCGCCATTGCAGCAAAACAACAATTTGCACTGTTCGCCATGCTCGTCGCCATCATTGTTGGTGGGTTGATTTTTGTGCTGCTGCAAAGGCGGCATATCGCCGTGATCCGATTGGCTGCGGAGCAAGCAACAGCGCGCGAATTGGAACAGCGGGTGCAGGAGCGAACGCTCGAACTCAAAAAAGAATATGACGAGCGGATAAGTGCTGAAGAAGCGCTGCGCCAAGCGCAGCGCGAACTGATGCAGTCGGCAAAGCTCGCGTCCATCGGGCAAATGTCGGCCGCGCTGTCTCACGAATATAATCAACCGATTGCGGCGATCCGCGCTTATGCCGACAACGCACAAACTTTCCTAGATAAGGGCAAGGTTGAAACGGCGCGGGATAATCTTACACGCATATCGTCGATGACAGACCGGATGGCGAAGCTGTCAAAAACTTTGAAGTCATTCGCGAGAACACCCGGTACACAGCTGCGCAACGTTAATGTGGCCGAGTTGGTGCGGGAATCTGTGACCCTGATCGAGCCACACGCCAACACCAAAAAAGTTGCTGTGAAGATTGACCCAGTGGCCCCCGATGTCACAGTTTTGGGGGGCAGTGTGCGCCTGTCGCAGGTGCTCGTGAACCTTTTGTCCAATGCCATTGATGCCGCCGCCGATACTGAAAAATCAATGGTACAGCTCAAGGTCAATAGCGCGGAAAATCACGTGGTCTTTGCGATCGAGGATAGCGGTGACGGGATAAGTGAAAAAGACCAAGAAAGTATTTTCGATCCATTCGTGACCGAAAAAGAAGTGGGCGAAGGCTTAGGGCTTGGTCTTTCCATTGTATATAACATCGTGCATGATTTTGGTGGTGAAATCGAACTTGGCGCGAGCAAACTTGGTGGCGCAGCCTTCTTCGTCAAACTGCCTTCAAAATCTGAGGAACAAGCATCATGACATTGAGCGCACCGCATGTGATTTTGGTGGATGACGACGATGACTTGCGCCATGCGCTCGTACAAGCGCTCGAGCTTGACGGCATGGATGTGCAGGCTTTTGAAAACGCAACAAAGGCGCTTCCTGCCGTTTCATTTCAGTTTCACGGGGCCATCGTTTGCGATGTGCGCATGCCCGGGCTAACGGGGCAAGAGTTCTTAAAAAAGGTGATGGAGATCGACCCGGCAATTCCGGTGATTTTCATAACAGGTCATGGTGATGTAACGATGGCAGTCGCGGCCATGCGCGATGGTGCATATGACTTCATCGAAAAACCTTTCCCGCCGAACCAGCTATCAGCGGTGATCATGCGGGCACTTGAAAAGCGCCGTTTGGTACTTGAGAACCGAATATTGCGCGAAGAAATTGATGCGGATGGGCTGCTTGATGAAACCCTAGTGGGCAAATCCGCCGAAATGGTGAAGGTGC
>CAJXLH010000257.1 GCA_913055925.1 uncultured Maritalea sp.
TTTAAGGGGCTTTTGCCCCACCGATTATGCAATTGCGCTGGACGAGTTGGGCTAATCGGGTTACCGAACATCCATGAAAGATCAAAAGTTTCGCCCAAAAAGACGCCCCAAACGTTCCACACCCGCTGACGAAGGCCAATTGTATCTATATGGCATGCATCCTGTTATAGCGGCGATGGGCAATCCTGATCGGGTGAAGCACACACTTTACGCAACGCCAAACGCTCTGCGCAAACTTGAGGAAGCTGGCGTCGAGATTACCGTTAAAGTGAAAGACGTCACACCGCGCAAACTTGACGAAATGCTGGGTAAAGACGCTGTGCACCAAGGTATTGCGCTGCACGCCAAGCCGATAGAACGCCATTCGCTCAACAATTTGCACGACAAGAAGCTTTTGCTGATTCTCGACCAAGTGACGGATCCACACAATGTTGGCGCGATATTACGATCAGCATGTGCCTTCGGTGCCGATGCGGTGATCACCCCCGCCCGCTTTTCTCCATCTGAGACTGGCGTTTTAGCCAAATCTGCATCAGGTGCGCTTGATTGGACACCATTGATCGAGGTGCGCAACCTCGCCAACGCCATTCAAGAGCTCAAAAACCAGGGCTTTTCTTGCCTCGGTTTTGATTCTGAAGCGGATAGCGAACTTGAAGCGGGACACGATTTTGAAAAGCTCGCAATTGTACTCGGCGCCGAAGGCAAAGGCCTTCGTCAACGCACCCGCGAAATGTGTGACACCATGGTCCGGCTAGATATGCCCGGTCCCATCAAGTCGCTCAATGTCTCGAATGCCGCTGCCATAGCGCTGTTTGCGGCGACACGCGCCAAATAGCGCGACCAAATCGCGCAATTGATACGAGCTTGTTCGCTGGGTAGTCTCTCATCACGAAATTGATGGGGACACCACATGACATTCAAAGCTCTTGCCACAGCCGCCACGGCTCTATGCGCCATACTTGCTGCAGTTCTGCTGATCGCACCAAATCTGATCTATTCAATCTTTCAGATTCCAGCGCAAGATAGTGCCGACTTTATGTCTCGCCGTGCAGCAATGCTGTTTTTGGGCATCGCGGTTATGTGCAGCACGTTTCGTTTGGTCCAAGATCCGGCCGCCATACGCGCTTTTTCGGCTGGCATGGTCATCATGATGGCCGGTTTGGCGGGCGTTGGACTATTTGAGTTTGCGCGCGGTTTTGCTGGCCCTGGTATCTTTCTCGCCATCGTCACAGAGATTTTGTTCGTGCTCGGCTTCACTCGTTTTGTGAAGCAAACGCCAGCCGCGCCGAATAATCCAGAACAAAGCTAGCACTTCAGAGCTTATTGCGCTTGAAGATGCAAACAGCTCGCCTGTAACCTGCAGGCGGGGAGTTTGCGTATGACGATTCTAGAAATCAACGATTTGAAAAAACTGGCACAAAAGCGTGTGCCAAAAATGTTCTTCGACTATGCAGATAGTGGATCGCTGACCGAAAGCACCTATCGCGCCAACGAAAGTGATTTCGAGGAAATAAAACTTCGTCAACGCGTTGCGGTCGACATGTCAAACCGCACTTTGGCGACAAAGCTAATCGGGCAAAATGTTTCTATGCCCATGGCAATTGCGCCTACCGGTTCGACGGGCATGCAATATCCCGATGGTGAGATTTTGGCCGCCCAAGCAGCCGAAGAAGCAGGTATCCCCTATACGCTTTCCACCATGAGCATTTGTTCGCTGGAGGATGTTGCCGCAGCAACAACAAAGCCTTTGTGGTTTCAACTTTATGTCATGAAGGATCGCGACTTTAACAAGCGCTTAATCGAGCGGGCGAAAGCCGCTGGCTGCTCCGCGCTGGTGCTAACGCTTGATTTGCAAATTCTTGCGCAACGTCACAAAGACCATCGCAACGGGCTCAAAGCCCCACCGGACATGAACCTAAAAACGCTTTTGCAACTCGCAGCGCGCCCCGGCTGGTGCTTGCGCATGATGGGGACAAAACGTCACCAGTTTGGCAACATTTTTGGCCATGTGGAAAATGTCACCGACTTATCGTCGCTCAGTGATTGGTCGGCAGCACAATTTGATGAAACGCTGAATTGGAACGACATTGAGTGGATCAAAGAGCAATGGGGCGGTCCATTGATTTTAAAGGGCATTCTTGACCCTGACGATGCCAAGCTTGCCGTCAAAACAGGCGCTGATGCGTTGATCGTGTCGAACCATGGCGGTCGACAGCTCGACGGCGCGCCCTCCACTATTTCTCAGTTGCCCACCATTTTGGACGCAACCCAGGGTGAAATCGAAGTGCACCTAGATGGCGGCATTCGCACTGGCGTAGATATTTTCCGCGCTAAGGCGCTGGGCGCGCAAGGTGTGTATATTGGCAGGCCCTATTTGTATGGCCTTGGTGCCATGGGCAAACCCGGCGTGGCAACGGCCATCGAAATTTTGCGCAATGAGCTAGATGTTACGATGGCCCTTTGCGGCGAGCGCGACATCAACAATGTGGGCAAACACAATTTGCTCAGCTCATTGTAGGAGAACTGAAATGAGATGTGTTTTCGCTATTGTCGTTTTGACCGTCTCAACTTGGCTATTCGCGTCTGGACACGCCTCTGCTCAAACTGAGGAGATTGAACAGGCGTTACGCGAATATACCGCAGAGCAAAATATTGCTGGTGCCAGTTTCTATCTCGAGCTTGACGGCGACGTGATTGATATCGCCGTGGGCAGCACAAACGAAACCAAATCCAACAAAGCGAACACCAATGATCGGTACTACATCGCTTCAACCGGCAAAATGATGGTAGCTGCGGCCATTCTCGCGCACGTCGAAGCGGGACAATTGGAGCTGGACGCACCGATTTGGCCAATCCTCCAAGATGTTCCCGATATTGAAAGACTTCAAAACATCAAATCTGCAACCTTGCGCCAGTTGCTAAACCATACCGCTGGGTTTGCAGAATATCTGGACGCCCCATTTGATGATGCGTCAAATGATAACCCTGATCGACGATGGACTTCGACGGAGGCATTGCGCTTTGCTGTCGACCTACCACCTGCGTTCGAAACCGGTACTGCGTTTGAATACACCAACACAAATTATGTTTTGCTGGGTTTGATCCTTGAACAGTTGGATGGCTCCTTAGAAGCTTCTTTGCAAGAAAATGTTTTCTCACCGCTGAATTTGGAAAGCTCGACGGCTGGTGCCCATCCGTCGGACGAAAGTTTGGCGCACGGCTTCGATTTTGATGGTGCGAACAAAAGCCAACAAGCCTGGGCGAGTATCCTAGGCGATGGTCCGGTTGTCGCCACGGCGCAAGATGTAGGTCAATTCATGCTCGGATTGTTTCGGGATCAAAAGCTGATTGCGGCGGACATGCTCAGTGAAATGCTTGAAGGCTCAGAATTTAATCCCGACTATGGCCTCGGCATGGGTATCGATGACGACGATTTAGGCACATGGTACGGCCATGCGGGAAGCTATGGCGGCTATGAAGCGGATGTGCGCTATTATCCAGAGCTAGAAGGCGTGATGGTTGTGCTTTTTAATGGCAATCCTGACGAAGAGCCTGCATTTCTGGATATTGTTGCCGAGCTATTGTCTTAGCGACGGACTAGGACGCGAGAAATTCACGGAACTCATCTTCCAATGCATCAGGCGAGATGATGCTACAAATCACCGGCGACTGAGAAACATCCTCAAGCCAAGATTTCGCAAGCGCCAACGGCATTGGATGCCCGACGCCAAAGCCTTGAATAATATCGCAGCCCGCTTCTTGCAATAGTTCGGCCTGCTCTACTTCTTCGACACCCTCTGCAACAACAGACATGCTCAACTCTTGGCAAAGACCGATTACAGCGCGAATGATTGTGAATGTCGCCGGGTCGAGCAACATATTGCGGGTCATAGACCGATCGATTTTCAGCCCATTTGTCGCTAAGCGCGTAAGGTGAGCAAGGCCAGCGTAACCCATCCCGAAGTCATCTAGTTCAAGATAGAAACCTTCGCTCGCAAGTTCCCGTATGGCATCCAGGTTCGCGCCATTGCCACCATCAAGGAGGTTTGTTTCCAAAACCTCGACGGTAATTTCATCTGGTGCAATGCCATGCTCTTCCGCCAAATTGCAGAGCGACGCGACAAAGTATTCTCCGTTCAATGAAGCGGTAGATACGTTGATTGAAATCCGCAGATCTTCGTGACCGGCTTGTTTCAAGTCAGCAAGGGCAGCAAATGCTTTTTGCGCCGCAATTCTGTCAATCACCGGCATAAGACCGTTCTGCTCGGCAATTTCCAAAAACTCGTGC
>CAJXLH010000258.1 GCA_913055925.1 uncultured Maritalea sp.
CTATGTGCCGATGATGAAAGAACAAGGCGCAGACATCATCGTCGCCCTGTCTCACTCCGGCATTAGCGGTGATCCACAAACTGAAATGATGGGCAACGCTTCGCTCTATCTCGCGGCGGTAGAAGGCATCGACGTGGGGCTGACCGGTCACCACCACAACGTTTTCCCAAGCCCGCAATATGATGGCATCGAAGGTGTTGATGTAGCTAAAGGCACTCTGATGGGCAAACCATCTGTCATGCCCGGCTTCTGGGGTTCTCACATGGGCCTTGTCGATTTGCTCCTTGAGCATGATGGCAACCAGTGGAAAATCATCTCGCACACGTCTGAAGCGCGCCCGATTTACGAACGTGTCGAGCGCAAAAACATCCCGTTGGTTGAAAGCGACAATGCAGTTCTTGCGTCTGTGCAGAAAACTCACGACGAGACACTTGAATATGTCCGCACAGCCGTTGGTCAAACCGACGCCAAACTGCACTCATATTTCGCACTCGTCGCCGATGATCCATCTGTACAAATCGTTTCGCAAGCGCAGATTTGGTATACCGAGCAGATGATGAAAGGCACCGAGTGGGAAGGCCTGCCGATCCTTTCAGCTGCAGCGCCGTTTAAAGCTGGCGGTCGCGGCGGCCCAGACTATTACACTGACGTACCTGTCGGCCCAGTGGCCATCAAAAACGTTGCTGACTTGTATCTCTACCCGAACACCGTTCGCGCTGTTGAGGTAACGGGCGCTGGCATTAAAGAGTGGCTCGAGCGTTCTGCGGGCATCTTTAATCAGGTTGAGCCAGGCAAAGCTGATCAGCCATTGGCAAACCCAGATTTCCCATCATACAACTTTGATGTGATTGATGGTGTGACCTACAAGATCGACATCTCGCAACCATCGAAATACCCACCACGTGGTGGCGAAGCGATCAACCCAGATGCAAACCGTATTGTTGACTTGCGCTACAATGGCGAGCCAATCGACATGGATCAGCGTTTTGTTGTCGCCACAAACAACTACCGCGCAGGCGGCGGTGGCAGCTTCCCTGGCATGGGCGAAGACGCCATCATCTTTGTAGGACCAGACACAAACCGCGACGTCATCGTGCGTTACATTGTCGAAAAAGGCACCATTAACCCAGCAGCAGATAGCAACTGGTCGCTAGCGCCGCTTCCGGGCACATCAGTCCTGTTCGAAACTGGCCCGAAAGCCAAGGAACACCTTTCCGACGTGAAAGCGGTTGATATCGAATATGTTGGCGAAGCCGAAAGCGGCTTTGGTCAATATCGCATAAAGCTCTAAGCTTTGAGCCTAAATTGATCTTCTGCGAGGGCGGCGCATTTGTGCCGCCCTTTTTGTTTGTCAATTGACACCATCCAAATGTTCTCGTTATGTTCTTGTTGTAGATTCTTACTCAATCACTCAGGAAAATTGACAGATGATCAACGGAAGTTGCTGTTGCGGCGCGGTCAAATTTGCACTGAAAAACAAGCCATCGATGCTTGGGACATGCCATTGTTCAAGATGTCGCAAAGCCGGCGCTAGCTCAATTGTATTTGTAAAGAAAGAAGACTTGGTTTGGATTGAAGGCAAAGACCAAGTGGCGACCTACAAACCCGCCGCGCCATATAAATATGAGCGTAACTTTTGCAAGAACTGCGGCACTTCGCTTGGCGAAATTCTATCGAACTTTGATAGTTTTCCCATTTCTGCACACGCAATCGACGACGAACTTGACCTCAAAAATCAAATGCATGAGTTCGTTTCGGAAAAACCCTCATGGTATGAAATCTGTGACGACGCACCTCAAAACTCAGGGCACCCAAGCTAGTCGCCTATGGTCGCTGCCCCAATACAAATAGCGGCGCTTAATCAATCGCACAGACCTCTGACCTTGTAAGGAAACGTCGCTCCCGACCATTGTCGAGCGAGAACATTCCGCCGCGCCCCTCGACCACATCAATGATAAGATTGGTGTGCTTCCACGCTTCAAATTGCGACCCGCTTATGTAAAACGGCGCACCGCCGATCTCGCCAAGCAGCACATCATGATCGCCGACCAAAAAGTCGCCCTGCGCATAACACATCGGCGACGAACCATCACAGCATCCGCCAGATTGGTGAAACATGATCTCACCATGATCCGCTTTAATTTCTTCGATAAGCTCCAACGCCGCAGGCGTGGCCGTTACTTTGTTTTCCATTCATCCCCTCCCAAACGCAAAAAAGGGCCGGAATGTTTCCGACCCTTTGTGTCGATCAATCGCGATCAAAAGAATCCTAGCTTTTGAGGCGCGTAGCTCACCAACATGTTTTTGGTTTGCTGATAGTGATCGAGCATTTTCAAGTGGTTTTCGCGGCCAATACCTGACTGTTTGTAACCACCAAACGCAGCATGTGCTGGATAAGCGTGATAGCAGTTTGTCCAAACGCGGCCAGCTTGGATCGCGCGTCCGAAGCGGTAGCAAGTGTTTGCATCACGGCTCCAAACGCCAGCGCCAAGGCCATACAATGTGTCATTGGCAATCGACAGCGCTTCGTCATTGTCTTTAAAGGTCGTGACAGAAACAACTGGCCCAAAAATCTCTTCTTGGAAGATCCGCATTTTGTTGTCGCCTTTAAAGACGGTTGGCTGAACATAGTAACCACCATCTAGGTCACCACCGAGTTTGGCTTCTGAACCACCCGCAAGCACTTCCGCGCCTTCTTGCTTACCAATATCGAGATAAGACAAGATTTTCTCGAGCTGTTCAGAAGATGCTTGCGCGCCAATCATCGTCGCTGAATCGAGCGGACTGCCCTGAACAATCGCGTTCACACGCTTAATCGCGCGCTCCATGAACTCATCATAGATGTTCTCGTGGATCAAAGCGCGGCTTGGGCACGTGCAAACTTCGCCTTGGTTCAACGCAAACATCACAAATCCTTCGATCGCTTTGTCAAAGAAATCGTCATCCTCACGCGTCACGTCTTCAAAGAAGATATTTGGCGACTTTCCACCCAGCTCAAGTGTTACAGGGATGAGGTTCTGACTTGCATATTGCATGATTAAACGACCTGTAGTCGTTTCACCAGTGAAGGCGATCTTGGCAATGCGGTTGCTTGATGCAAGCGGCTTGCCTGCTTCAAGGCCGAAGCCGCTCACGACGTTTACAACACCTTTTGGGAGCACATCCGCGATCAACTCCATAAGGATCAATATCGATGCCGGAGTTTGTTCCGCTGGCTTAAGCACCACGCAGTTGCCTGCCGCCAATGCTGGGGCAAGTTTCCATGTGGCCATAAGAATTGGAAAGTTCCACGGAATGATCTGACCCACAACGCCCAGCGGCTCGTGGAAATGGTAAGCCATTGTGTCATGGTCAATCTCAGCAATTGAACCTTCCTGCGCACGGATTACACCGGCAAAGTAACGGAAGTGGTCAATTGCAAGCGGGAGGTCCGCCGCGGTTGTTTCACGAATTGGCTTACCATTGTCCCAAGTCTCGGCCTCAGCCAAAAGGTCCAAATTCTCTTCCATGATGTCAGCGATTTTGTTCAGCATCACGGCGCGCTCTGCTTGGCTCGTGCGGCCATAAGCGTCTTTTGCAGCATGTGCCGCGTCCAGCGCCGCCTCTACATCAGCCTCATTTGACCGGGCAATCTCACAAAGCACTTGGCCGTTCACAGGCGATGTATTTGAGAAATATTTGCCCGATTTCGGCTCAACAAACTCACCATTGATGAAGTTGCCATAGCGGTCTTTGAAAATGCGCGAAGCCGTGCGCGAAATATCAATCTTGTTCATTTTATCCTCCTCAATTAGTTCCAAAAACCAACATGAGGAGGAACTTTTCCGCTGTCACGAGGGGCAAATTAGTTCACGCGCTGGACCTGTCTCAGTTCCGCGACAGAACGCTACATTGATCGTATTTGGTCCCCAATTGGTCTCCAGCCCCCTTTTAATCGCAAAGCCCGATATGCTATTCTTAAGTTTAGGGAGGACGAGTATGGCACCAGGTATTAGCCACGCGGATTACGTTCGAGAAATCGTTGAGAAAAAGCAGGCAGCTGCCCGTTCGGGTCTGGCCGCCTCTTGGCGGCGTTCTATGCTGCATTATGGTCTTGCGCCGGAACAGGTAAAACATGCCGAATTTGTTGCGCAAACCGAACTCAAAGATGCCCGTGGTGAATTAGATTTCCTGTTGCATATCGCCCAACCCACCATCGAAAAGCTCTACCGCACAGTTGATAAATCAGGCTGCTGCGTCGTCCTATCAGATATGGACGGCGTCATCCTCGCCAGCCAGTCGCAAG
>CAJXLH010000259.1 GCA_913055925.1 uncultured Maritalea sp.
CAATAAGAATATCTGCTTCGCGCGCACCCGCCTGCGCCAAAACATCGGGGTGAGACCCGTGGCCATGTACACCACGCGCATCCAAAGTATCGCGAACGCGTTGAACAAGTTCCGGGTTGCTGTCAATCACCGTAACTTCGTTCGACTCCATGGAAAGTCGTTCGGCAATGCCGTATCCAACCTGCCCCGCTCCGCTAATGATAACGCGCATATTCGCCCCTTATTGCTGACCTATAGGCCTAGCGATTTGAGTTTTCTGTGCAAGGCACTTCTTTCCATACCCACAAATTCAGCAGTTCGCGAGATATTACCGCCAAAACGCTCAATTTGCGCCACCAAATATTGGCGTTCAAACACTTCACGCGCTTCCCTGAGCGGCAAAGTCATTAAGTGTGGGCTATCTGCGCCCTCATCTACAGACGGTAGCACTTCACCAATATCCTGAGGCAACATTTCAGCGGTAATCACACCATCCTCCGGCATTTTGTCCCGCAACAAAATGATCAACCGCTCAAGCGAGTTCTTCAATTGACGCGCATTCCCGGGCCAATCTTGTCCCTGCAGCACTGCCATGGCGTCGGAAGAAATCGAGAGCGCCTTCAAATTGTGAATTTGCGAAAGATTACTTGCCAACTGCTCAACAAGTTCAGGAATGTCCTCGCGCCGCTCCTTCAGCGCTGGCAAGGAGACCGGAATAACCGCCAGCCTATGGAACAGATCTGCTCTAAAACGCTCTTCTTCAACTAGTTTCGCGATGTTGGTTGAACAAGACGCTACAATACGCACGTCCACACCAACGGTTGTGCTGCCACCAATACGCGTAAATTTGTTCGCCACCAGTGCACGTAACAATTGCGCCTGCATATCCGATGACAGCACTTCAACATCCGCCAAATAAAGCGTGCCACCGTGCGCCCGCTCAAAGGCACCCGCCTCAATGCTTTTGCTGTCACCTTCGACGCGTTCAATACCGAATAGCTCTTGTGACAATTGTTCGTCACCAAACATGGCGAGATTGATCTCGACAAATGGCCCCTGCGCGCGGTGAGAAAGATCATGCAATGCTCTTGCACACAAACCTTTGCCCGTTCCCGTGGGTCCCGAGATAAAGACGCGCGAATTGGTCGGGGCGCACTTACTCAATGTCGAACGGATCGCCGCGATGGCGTTTGACGTGCCGACAAGCTTTTCGTTGGCCGTTCCCGAACGTTCTTTGAGGTCTTGAACTTCTTGTTTAAGACGATTGGTCTCAAATGCCCGTTGCGCAATTAACAGCAACCGTTCGATTTTAAACGGCTTTTCGATATAGTCATATGCGCCACGTCGAATGGCTGAAACGGCGGTTTCGATATTGCCATGCCCTGAAATCATCACCACAGGTATGCCGTTATGCCGCTCTTGGATTGCATCTAAAAGCTGCAACCCATCAAGGCGTGAACCTTGCATCCAGATATCGAGAAACACTAGCCCGGGCCGACGTGCTTCAATTGCCTCAAGCGCGCTATCGGCGTCGTGCGCTAGGCGCGTCTCAAATCCCTCATCTTCCAAGATCCCCGAAATGAGGTCGCGGATATCTTCTTCATCGTCTACGATTAAAACGTCTTGTGCCATTATTTATCCGTTGGCTTTTCTTGTTCTTTGATTTGCATTGTTTTTTGATATGGAAGCGTAAAGCGGAAAAGTGCCCCCACGTTGTTGTTCTCATCCGGCTTGCTGTCCAGCAGTTCGCACTGCCCGCCATGTTGCTCAACGATTTTAGAAACAATCGCCAGGCCAAGCCCGGTACCCTTGCCGCGTGTTGTCATATACGGCTCTAGCAATCGCGAACGATTTTCTTCTGGCCACCCTTTGCCATTGTCCGCCACATCGACCCGCACCCGATCACGTTTCAACTGAACAGTCACACTAATTCGAGAAACATGATCCGACTTATTTGCTTCTTCTTCAAGCGCTTCTGCTGCATTCTTAATTAAGTTTGTTAGAACCTGAGAAATCAAACGCTCATCAAATTCAAATAGCTCAATCTTCGGATCAATGTCCGTTTTGATCTTCACATCCGGGTGCCGTACCCCTTCTGAAAAGACGGCCTGTTTGACCACTTCACCAATGTTTGCCGGCGCCAAATTTGCAGATGGCATACGCGCAAAAGACGAAAACTCATCCACCATTCGGCCAATGTCACCCACCTGACGGACAATCGTGTCGGTACATTTATCAAATACTTCAAAGTCGCCATCCAGCTTCTTACGATAACGACGACGTAGCCGTTCAGCCGATAGCTGGATTGGGGTGAGTGGGTTTTTAATCTCATGCGCAATCCGACGCGCAACGTCAGCCCAAACGCTTGTTCTCTGCGCCGCAATCAAATCTGAAATATCGTCAAGGGTGATCACATAACCTTTGGAATTGCCGGTTTCACCTTCTCGCGTGATTTTCACTTGGTAGGTTCGCTCCTCGCCAAGTGCCGTTGTTAGACCAACTTGCGTGCTATATTGCCCTCGATCCCCATCAAGCGCTTTACCCACAACATCAGCGAGCTCGGGTACTGCTTCGCGTATGTCGCGGCCTTCTAGTTTTTCGCTCTTAATTTCCAACATAGCGGCAGCGATACCGTTGGAAATGGTCACAACACCCTTTGGATCAAGACCAATAATTCCAGCACTCACGCCCTCAAGAACCGCTTCGGTAAACTGGCGACGTTGGTCGATGGTCTCGTTGGCCGAAATTAGTTCACCCTGCTGCGCGCGCAATTGAGAAGTCATCAGGTTAAATCGCTGCGAAAGATCTCGCATATCTCCACCGGTGATGTTTTCCGGCACACTGACATTCAATTCACCCTGCGACACACGCGTTGAAGCCACCATCAGATTGCGGATCGGTGTCACAAGCCGATTTGCCAGGGCAATACCCAGCCAAACCGCGGCGAGCAGCACAACAATCGCCAAACCCACATACATGAAGGCGAAGGTGATCTGGAAAACCAGCCGATTGCTTTCATACTCGCGATATTCAGTCACGTTCTGGCGGACCAAGCGCATATACTCAATCACTTGCGGGTCGACGCCTCGCGCCGCAAAGAAATAGACATTGTCATACCCGGCGAGCTTGATCACACCACCCACAAGGTTGTTGCTCCGCAAACCCGGTGCAATCTGCGTCACCAACCCCTCCTGAACACCATCCAACAGATTGTTGGGCAATTCCGGTGGCAATCCCGGTGCGTTAATTTTCGCTTTCAGGACAACAACTTGATCTTCGTTCAGAATGTAGGCGAATGGCAACGAGCGCGATTTTGCGAGAGACGTAAGGATGTCCGTGTAGTTAGCCTTGCTGGTTTCATAAACGTCCTGAAGTTTCTCCAGCTCTAATGTCACCGCAAGAATATCGTCTCGGATCACGTTGCCATGTTCTTCCAAATAAGAGCTTGCGACCAAGCGTGATCCCTCAACGATCGCCCGCGTCCTATCGGAAAACCAGTGGTCCAAACCCTGGTTGAGCGCAAGCGCAGCCACAACGGCCACAATAAACGCCGGTACTGCGGCTGCAACGGCGAACATGGAAACCAGCCGAATATGCAACCCGGAGCCTGCCTGTTTCGAAAGACGGGCTTGCACCAACAAAAAGGCTTCTGTGAGCAACAGCGCGATGACGAGGACAATTAAAACGCCATTTGCCAACCAAATGAATGGCCAAACGGAAGGGTCAGGTTCAATCGGCGTTGCACCAGTAAGCACCAAAAACGAAACAGTGGCGGTAGCGGTTGCAACCACAACAAGCGCAATGCCGAAAAACCGCAGTAAACGATTTCTCCGCAAGAACAACTGTCTGATTTTGGGTGCGCTAACGTCACTCACTGAAAACGAACTCGCCATTCATGCTTGAAAAGAGTCACAATCTAGCTGTGCCACAAATGTAACACCTAGTCAGTGAGCCTGACGCAATTATGGCAAGCAATCAAGGAGTTTGTTGTAAAAATGTAACAGCAGCGGTTTACGCCTAGCGCCCGATACCCTTTGATATCTGGATGCGATGCTCATTTATCTTTTTGCGCAACGTATTCCGGTTTAGGCCAAGCAACTCTGCGGCCTTCACCTGGTTGCCATTGCAAGCCGAAAGCGCAATCTCGAGAAGCGGCACTTCCATTTCGTGCAAAACGCGATGATAAATATCGGGCGCTGGCAGGCCGGGTTCCGCCTTTGCAAATTCTCGCATCAAGTGCAGTTCAATGCTCTCTTGCAGCGTTTTGCCCTCGGCAACGGGCATCGTATCTTCGCCG
>CAJXLH010000260.1 GCA_913055925.1 uncultured Maritalea sp.
AAAAATATAATCAAGGCAGCTCTCAATTGGTGTGGCGTCGCGTGGTGGCCGACCTCGAAACACCTGTGGGGGCATATCTAAAACTCGCTTCTGGGCGACAAAACACATTTTTGCTTGAATCCGTTCATGGTGGTGCGACCCGCGGTCGCTACTCCATGATCGGGCTTGAGCCGGATTTGTTGTTTAAGATTGAGCGCGGCAAAGCCTCAATCAACAAAACCCCAAAAACGGACCAAACGGCATTTGAGCCATTGGATGGCAATCCTTTGGACGAGTTGCGCGCGTTGCTCGCCGCATCTGCCCTGGATATTCCAGACGATGTGCCACCAATGTCTGCCGGTATCTTTGGATATCTGGGCTATGACATGGTGCGTGAGATGGAAGATCTGCCTGACGCGAATGAAGACACCATTGGCGCACCAGATGCGCTTTTGATGCGCCCTTCTCTATTGGCGGTTTTTGATACCATTAAAGACGAGCTCTATTTCTCAACGCCAGTACGTCCGACCGATGAAGTCGCGGCACAAGCAGCATTTGATGCCGCACAGGAACGCTTGGACAGCGCTGTTTCCAGCCTTTCAAATGTCGCGCCGCTTGCAAAAGAACGTGCTGAGTTTGAAGAGCTCAACTTTGAGAGCAATACTTCCAAAGAGGAGTTTGCTGAAATGGTTGACGCGGCAAAGGAATATATACGTGCTGGCGACATCTTTCAGGTCGTTTTGAGCCAACGGTTTACCGCCGACTTCAAACTGCCGCCTGTGGCTTTTTATCGAGCTTTGCGTCGGACAAATCCAAGTCCATATATGTACTTTTTGGATTTCGGAGATTTGGCAATTGCTGGTTCAAGCCCAGAAATTCTGGTGCGCGTGCAAGATCAAAAGGTTTCCATTCGCCCGATTGCAGGAACGCGTAAGCGTGGTGCAACACCGGAGCGCGACCGAGAACTTGCCGACGAACTTTTGGCTGATCCAAAGGAACTTGCTGAACACCTGATGCTCCTTGATTTGGGGCGCAATGACGTGGGTCGTGTTGCTGAGATTGGCAGCGTGGAAGTCACTGACAGCTTTTTCCTCGAATTCTACAGCCACGTGATGCACATCGTATCGAATGTCGAAGGCAAATTGCGTGGCGATTTGGACAATATCGATGCGCTGTCCGGCGGGTTCCCAGCTGGCACTGTGTCAGGTGCGCCAAAGGTGCGCGCGATGGAAATCATCGACGAGTTGGAAAAGCACCGTCGTGGCATATATGCTGGTTGCGTGGGTTACTTTGCAGCGGATGGCTGGATGGATACTTGTATCGTCCTTCGTACCGCCGTGATTAAAGATGGAAAAATCCATGTTCAGGCAGGCGCAGGTATTGTTGCCGACAGCAAGCCCGAACTTGAGCAACTCGAGTGTGAAAACAAGGCGCGCGCGCTCACAAGCGCCGCCCAAGAAGCGCTCCGCTATGCTGATGAATTGGAGATGGGCCAATGACCGACAACTCTCCGACAAAGCTGCTTGTCATCGATAATTATGACAGCTTCACCTACAACCTCGTGCATTTGATTGGTGCCATTCCAAGGTTGGAAATGGAAGTTGTGCGCAACGACAAAATCACCATCGACGAGATTGCCGCAAAAACACCTGACGCCATCATCATCTCCCCAGGGCCAAAGACCCCGAAAGAAGCTGGCGTTTGTGTGCCGACGATTGTACGATTCCAGGGCGAAATTCCGATTTTCGGCGTTTGCTTGGGCCATCAATCCATTGGTGAAGCTTTTGGTGCAGATGTGATCCGCGCATCTCGTTTGATGCATGGTAAAACATCAAAAATCTCGCACAACGGCACGGGCATTTTTAAAGGCGTCAACAAAGACGGCTTTACCGCAACGCGCTACCATTCCTTGACAATTGAGCCAGATAGTTTGCCAAGCGAACTTGAGGTGACTGCGACTTCTGACGACGGCATGATCATGGCGATTGCGCACAAGGAACTGCCGATCCACTCGGTACAGTTCCACCCAGAAAGCATCGCTTCTGAAAGCGGCACACAGCTCGTCGAGAACTTCATCAATATCGCTCGATCTTTCAACGCGGATCGTGCAAAGGCAGGCGCATAATGGATATCAAAAAGACACTCAATATTGTCGCCGATTCAACTGACCTTTCGTTCGACGAAATGCGGGATGTGATGAACATCATCATGTCAGGCGAAGCCACACCGTCGCAAATCGGCGCGTTTTTGATGGCGCTTCGGGGGAAGGGCGAAACGGTTGAAGAAATCGCAGGCGCAGTTTCCATCCTTAGGGAAAAAATGACACCTGTTGCCGCTCCGGCCAACGCCATCGACATTGTTGGCACAGGCGGCGATGGCGTCGGCACCTACAATATCTCGACAGCCTCTTCGATCGTCGTCGCATCAGCTGGCTGCCCGGTTGCCAAACACGGCAACAAAGCGCTGTCATCAAAGTCTGGCAGCTCTGAAGCTTTACTTGCTTTGGGCGTTGAGCTCGATTTGCCAGCGGCAGGCATAGCGGCTTGCATCGAACGCGCGGGCATTGGTTTCATGTTTGCGCCAAATCACCACGCCGCGATGCGGTTTGTGGGCCCGTCTCGACAAGAAATGGGCGTGCGCACCATTTTCAACCTATTGGGACCTCAATCAAACCCAGCCGGCGTGAAACACTATTTGCTCGGCGTGTACGACAAGCAATGGGTGCGCCCAGTTGCCGAGTCATTGCTCAAAAACGGCGCGAAGTCTGCTTGGGTTATTTTCGGCAATGATGGCCTTGATGAGTTGACCACAACCACAACATCGGCTGTCGCTGAAATTAAAAACGGCAAAATAAACGAGTTTGAAATCTCGCCTGAGGATGCTGGTCTGCCAATTGCCAAGACAGAAGACCTGCTCGGCGGCACACCACAAGTAAACGCGGATGCAATCCGTCGCTTGTTGGATGGCGAGAAATCAGCTTACCGTGACATTGTTTTGCTCAATTCAGCTGCGGCCTTCTTGATCTTGGACAAAGTCAAAGACCTCAAAGAAGGTGTAGAACTCGCAGCGAAGCAAATCGACAGCGGCGCGGCAAAACAAAAACTTGCCGACTTGGTAGCGGTTTCAAATAAGGTGGCGAAATGAGCACAGACATTCTAGCCAAAATCGAAGCGTATAAACGCGAAGAGATCGCTGCGGCGAAGCTCAACTTGCCTTATGGCGACCTCGAAATTCTTGCGCGCAACGCCGACGCTCCTCGTGGGTTTTTGAACGCACTCAAAACGAAACGTCAGAACGGCCAATATGCACTGATTGCGGAAGTTAAAAAAGCAAGTCCTTCCAAGGGCTTGATCCGCGAGGATTTTGATCCAGAATCTCACGCGTCAGATTATGAAGTCGGCGGCGCGGCCTGTCTTTCGGTGCTTACCGACAAGCCGTCATTCCAAGGCGCTCCAGAGTTTTTGAAAAAAGCGCGCGCAGCAACGTCCCTGCCCGTGCTTCGCAAAGACTTTTTGTACGACACCTATCAGGTCGCTGAAGCTCGCGCTTGGGGCGCAGATTGCATTTTGATCATTATGGCTTCGGTTGATGACAAATTGGCCGAAGATCTGTTGGCTGCCGCAAAGTTCTGGAACATCGATGCTCTCATTGAAGTGCATGATGCGGAAGAACTTGATCGCGCACTGAAACTCGATGCGGAGTTGATCGGCATCAACAACCGTAACTTGCGCACGTTCGAAACAAGCCTTGAAACAACGATTGAATTGGCAAAAGCTGTGCCTGATGATCGTTTGTTAGTCAGCGAGAGCGGCATTTTTACCTTCGCTGACGTGCAAATGCTCGAGCAAAAGGCAAATGTCGGCACATTCCTCGTGGGCGAAAGCTTGATGCGCCAGCCAGACGTTACGGCGGCTACTCGCTTATTGCTGACCGGCAACGCTGGGGCGATCTGATGACGGATAAACTCACTCACCTCAATAAGGACGGCGAAGTCCATATGGTTGATGTGGGCGAGAAAATGGTCACGACCCGTGAGGCTGTTGCGACATCAACCATCACGATGAGCGCCGCCGCGTTCGAAGCGGTGCGCGATGGTAATCTCAAAAAAGGCGATGCACTTTCTGTAGCGCGGATTGCCGGCATCATGGCCGCAAAGAACACGTCAAGCATGATCCCGCTTTGCCATCCACTGGCGCTCACTAAGGCGGAAATCACCATCACGCCGCGCTCCGATAAAACCGGGTTTGACATAGAAGCGCTGGTGCGCGTCAAAGGCCAAACGGGCGTTGAAATGG
>CAJXLH010000261.1 GCA_913055925.1 uncultured Maritalea sp.
ATGGTGCTCAATTAAGCTATGCCTATGCCGACGCGATGGCGTCACCCACGATGTTGAAGATGGGGCCAAAAATTCTTGGTGGTGGCTATACGGGTATAAAATTCCGGATGAAGCCAAGTTTGGCAAATGCGCGCTGGATGTTCGACTTTGCGATGCAGTCGTCGCAATCTGCGTTTTTGAGCAATACTGCTAAAACACTGGCATTGGCACTCGATTCAAAACAGCAAATGGATGTTTGGCGCAGTCGATATGGATTCCGCTTTTCCAATCGACAGGCCGGCAAGTTTCAATTGATGCCGAACGCCCAAGCGGTAGCGTCTGCTGAAGCTGTAGTTGCGCTGAAGCAAAAGGCAGGGTTTACGCAGAGCATATTGAGTGCGCACGAAGCGAGAAAGCTAGAGCCAGCACTCGAAGCATTTACTGGCAATCTCGCCGGGGCGATTTATACGCCTTCTGAAGAGGTGGGAGACCCCAACCAATTTGCCTCAGGCGTTATGATGCGATTAGTCGAAGTGTCCGAGCAAAACCAATTTATTGGGCACTGTGCTGTGACTGGACTGAAAATTGCGAACGGACAGATCGTTGGTGTCGCGACCACGAAGGGCGAGTTTGAAGCCGATCTTTTCGTTTTTGCTACGGGTTTCGAGGCACCAATTTTTGCGAATGATTTAGGTGTCGATATTCCGGTTGTGCCTGTCGCAGGTTACAGCCTCACCTTTGATCGCGGGGCAAATGCGCCGAATACCAGCATTACGGACGTGGAAGGCAAGGCTGTAGTAACGCCGTTGGGCAACCAGATTAGAATTGCTGGTTTTGCGGACATAGGATCGACCGATAGCGTGCCAAAAGCCGAGCGTATCCATGCATTACGAGATGTTTTGGAAAGTCGTTTTCCGGGGGCGGCATTGTTGGAAGGCGAAGGCGATCCGTGGATCGGGCATCGGCCAACAACGCCAGATTCGCAGCCGATTATTTCGGGAACCAAGCTGAGCAATGCTTTCGTCAATTGCGGGCACGGCACATTGGGTTGGACGCTGGCGGCTGGTTCTGCTGCGCGCCTTTGTGCAATAGTGGAAAAACAATTTGGGGCGGCGAATGAAAATTCGAATCCGCTAAACAAGGAGATTGCGACTGAAATAGGTGATCAAGCCAAGGCTCAGTTCACTGCGCAGGCATCAGCGATTTCGGCGTAAAGGTGCTAAAGTTAAAAAACAAAGCATCGTTTGAAGTGCAACGTCTAAAGGGAGAAACGACGTGAATAAAATGATTATTGGAGCTGCACTTGGTGTAGCAATGGCAGCAGGTGCAGCGGCACCGTCATTTGCTCAGCAGCAGTTTATTTCTATTGGTACTGGCGGCGTAACAGGCGTTTACTACCCAACAGGTGGCGCGATCTGTCGCTTGGTCAACAAGAACCGTAAAGAGCATGGCATCCGTTGTGCTGTGGAATCTACTGGTGGTTCTGTTTACAACATCAACACAATCCGTGCTGGTGAGCTAGAATTCGGCGTTGCTCAGTCAGACTGGCAGTACCACGCATATAACGGTACTTCAAAGTTTGAAGAGCAAGGTGCTTTCACAGACCTTCGTGCTGTTTTCTCAGTACACCCTGAGCCATTCACAGTTGTTGCGCGCGCCGATTCTGGCATCAAGAACTTTGAAGACCTCAAAGGTAAGCGCGTAAACATTGGTAACCCTGGTTCTGGCCAGCGTGGCACAATGGAAGTTTTGATGGACGCACTTGGCTGGACAACAGCTGACTTTGCATTGGCATCTGAGCTTAAAGCTGCTGAGCAGTCACAAGCACTTTGCGACAACAAGATCGACGCGATGGTTTACACAGTTGGTCACCCATCAGGCTCTATCTCAGAAGCAACAACTTCATGTGATGCGGTTCTTGTGAACGTGACTGGTGAAGCAGTAGACAAGCTAATTGCTGACAACAGCTTCTACCGCACAGCAACAATTCCTGGTGGCATGTACCGCGGTAACGACGAAGACGTAACAACATTTGGTGTTGGCGCGACATTCGTTTCTTCTGCAGCCGTAGCTGACGAAGTTGTTTACGAAGTGGTGAAAGCCGTATTCGACGATATCGATGGCTTCCGTAAACTACACCCTGCATTTGCGAACCTAGATCCTGCGCAAATGGCTAAAGACGGTCTTTCAGCACCTATCCACGATGGTGCAGCGAAATACTACGCCGAAAAAGGCATGTAAGAAGACTTTGGAGGCGGCGCGCAAGCGGCGCCTCTTTTCCCATTTTGGGTGATTTTTTAGTAGTTCAGGGGAGGGGTGCATGAGCGAAGATAAGGCAAAACAAAATACGCCAATGAGCGATGAAGAGCTCGAAGAATTGGTGGCAGCGTCCGACAGTGGCGCACGAAATCCTGGGGGAATGATTGGCAAGGTTATTGCTGGTATCGCGCTATTTTGGGCAGCGTTTCAGCTTTGGATTGCATCACCACTTCCATATACTGCAATTGGCCGGATTATTCCGGTTCTCAATGATACGCAAACACGTTCTTTGCACCTAGCGATTGCCGTGTTTTTGGCCTTTATGGCCTATCCCGCATTCAAATCCAGTTCGCGCACTCGTATCCCAATAATTGATTGGGTGCTTGGTATCACCGGCGCGCTTTGTGCTGGTTTCGCTTTTTACGCCTATGAAACGCTGGCGGCGACTGGTGCGCAGGGCATTCCAACAACTTATCAATTGGTGATGTCTGGCGTTGGTTTGCTGATTTTGCTCGAAGCTGCGCGTCGCGCGCTCGGGCCAGCACTTGCTGTCGTTGCGCTTATATTCCTTGTTTATGTTTTCTTTGGTTCAGAAAGCTTTATTCCAGATGTTATTCGCTGGAAGGGGGCAAGTTTCTCCAAAGCCATGAGCCACATGTGGCTCACCACCGAAGGCGTGTTTGGTATCGCCCTTGGCGTGTCGGCCAGCTTTGTGTTCTTGTTTGTTTTGTTCGGTTCACTGCTCGATAAAGCAGGCGCAGGCAACTATTTCATTCAGATCGCGTTCTCGTTGCTTGGGCACCTGCGTGGTGGTCCGGCGAAAGCAGCCGTGGTTGGCTCTGCGATGACGGGTTTGATTTCCGGCTCGTCGATTGCGAACGTGGTAACCACAGGTACATTCACCATTCCATTGATGAAGCGTGTTGGCTTTTCGTCTGAGCAGGCCGGTTCTGTTGAAGTGGCGTCATCCGTGAACGGTCAGATTATGCCACCGGTTATGGGCGCTGCTGCGTTTTTGATGGTTGAATATATCGGCATTTCATATGTTGAAGTGATCAAGCACGCGTTCTTGCCGGCCGTCGTTTCATACATTGCGCTTCTTTATATCGTGCACCTTGAAGCCTTGAAGAAGGGCATGAAGGCATTACCGAAGCCGATGCAGCAAACAAAGACGTTGCTCCAACAGCTCATTTCAACCTTCATCGGGTTTGCCGTATTCGGCGCACTATGTTTCGGTATCTATTATGGTATCGGATGGATGCGTGACCTGTTTGGCGAAAACGCTTCAGTCATTCTTACCGTTGCAACTTTGGCCATCTATGTTGGCATGGTTGCTGTGGCGTCACGTAAGCCAGATCTTGAGATGGATGATCCAAAGTCAGAAATCGTCAAGCTTCCTGTTTACGATGAAATCAAAGGAACAGGTCTTCACTATATCTTGCCGATCGTTGTGTTGGTTTGGTTCTTGATGGTTGAACGTAAGTCACCTGGTCTTTCAGCGTTTTGGGCATCTGCTTTGTTGATCGTAATTTTGCTGACGCAGAAGCCTTTAAAGGCGTTCTTCCGCAAGTCTGGCGATATCGCGGCTGAGTTCAAATCTGGTTTTGACGATTTGATCGAAGGCATGATTGCGGGTTCTCGCAATATGATCGGTATCGGCGTTGCGACAGCGACGGCTGGCATCATCGTGGGCACAGTAACGCTAACGGGTGTTGGCCAAGTGATGGCTGAGCTTGTTGAGTTCCTTTCAGGCGGCAATTTGATCATCATGTTGATGTGCGTTGGTGTGATCAGCTTGATCCTCGGTATGGGCCTGCCGACCACTGCGAACTACATTGTTGTGTCATCATTGATGGCTGCAGTTGTGGTTGAGCTTGGTGCGCAAAGCGGTTTGATTGTGCCGTTGATTGCGGTCCATATGTTCGTTTTCTATTTCGGGATCATGGCGGATGTGACGCCCCCCGTGGGGCTGGCGTCCTTTGCGGCCGCCGCTGTGTCGGGCGGCGATCCAATCCGCACAGGGGTTACC
>CAJXLH010000262.1 GCA_913055925.1 uncultured Maritalea sp.
GTTGATTGCCTCAGGGATAATGACAACTTCCGCGCCAGTTTCGCGCCATGGCAATATATTGGAATGATGTTCGTATGGTCCAATAAAGATAACGGGTTGCACACCTGAACGGACAGCATCTTCAATGCCAAGCAAGCGCACAAGTCTGTTGATCGCCGCCGTGGCGCCAGACCCAGTAAAGACAACGGAGTAATTGTCGTCTGCACCGATTGAACGTGCAATCTCTTGGCGTGCCTCTTCACGCATTTGGGTCATGTATGCGCCGCAATAAGACGAGCGCGTGTGTGAGTTGGCGTAATACGGCAGAATGTCTTCGCTGACAAAGCGCTCGATCCGGCGCAAAGCGCGCGCAGATGCGACATAGTCCGCATAAACGAGTGGTTTTTCTCCATATGGCCCAGGAATGCTAATTCCATCGCCAATGATTTCGGACCGCAGCTGTTCAACCAAATTAGATTGCTCAAGGTCTTTTTTGAATTGCTCAAACATGTTCCAGCTCCCCTTCCAAGAATGACGTGAATGCGATTTTTGGGCAGTTGTTTTCGAGTGAAATGGTAACAAAGGAGTTCGCGGGCACTTCCATCCAATCGCTGGCTTTGCCGTCCAACGGTTCAGACGCCAGTGTCACGCCACATTCAAGCTCGCGCTTGTAAAGTGAAGGCGCAAAGGCATCGCTCGCCCAACGAACGGCCCAAATGTTTTTCCCGTTGGCAATTGAAAACGTCGCGCGAAACGGCTCGCTGATGTTTCGCCGCTGACGCAGCTCTTCAATCGTTGAAATTGTTTCACGAATTACATTACAGGGATCATCTCGTAGACCCGCGCTGATCATCAGCGCGAACATCAATTCGCTATCGGTGGAACCTTGCAGTGCGTTGTACGCTTCATCGCTTAAACGTTGCATTAGATCGCGGCGAAGTTCCGAGAACCCACCAATTTGACCATTGTGCATAAAAATCCATTTGCCGTAGCGAAACGGATGACAGTTTACAAATGTATTTGGTGCCCCTGTTGAAGCGCGTACGTGCGCAAAGAACAATCGTGCTTCTATTTGAGATGTGAGTTCACGTAGGTTTGGGTCAGCCCAAGCTGGCCCAGCGTGACGATAAAGCCCCGGACACTCTTGGTTTCCGTACCACGCCAAGCCGCCGCCATCGCCATGTACACCTAGCTTTGCCTTGTGTGAATGCTGCGCCTGTGCGCAAAGCGAACGATCACCTTCATAAAGGAAATCATGCATCAATGTGGGTTCACCCAAATAACTGATCCAACGGCACATAATTGATTTTCCTGTTAACTGAACTGGTATAATCACCCATCTCTCGACAACAATTTTCGCAATTTCATTGGCAATTTTTCATGTTTTGTGGTCAAATGATCCAATGATGGGCATAAAAATAGATCAATTTGATCACGCCATATTGCGACTTCTGCAAAATGATGCATCGCTTTCACAGCGCGAGCTCGCTGAAAAAGTCAATCTGTCACAAAATGCTTGTTGGCGTCGGATCAACAATTTGCGCGAAGCAGGTTTGATAGAAAACCAGACTATGCGCTTAAACCGGCGGCTTTTAGGGTTGGGGCTTGTAGTCTTTGTGATGCTGAAAACGCGGCACCACTCAGCTCAGTGGCTTGAAGCTTTTCGCGCCCACGTCTCCACAATCCCAGAAGTTATCGATTTTTATCGAATCGGCGGTGATTACGACTATTTTTTAAAGGTCGTCACTCGGGACATGGACAGCTATGACGGTGTTTATCAACGTCTCATTGCGAAAGTTGAACTTGATTCTGTGACGTCCTATTTCGCCATGGAGGCGATTTTAGAACAACGTCCTCTTCCCGTTTAGGTGCGACGACTAGACATTTGCCCAGTCAGTCGCCATATATGGCGCAACAACTGAACATATCCGCGCGAGCGATGTTTAAACGTCAGAGCGCGCGTTGATTTGGAGTACATTGACGACATGCGTGATCCTTATAGCGTATTGGGTGTCCCTAAATCTGCGAGCGATGCAGAGGTTAAATCTGCGTACCGAAAACTCGCCAAAAAATATCACCCTGATCAGAACAAAGATGACCCGAAGGCACAGGCTAAGTTTACCGAAGCCAGCAATGCCTATGACTTTTTGTCAGATAAACAAAAGCGCGGCCAATATGATCGCGGCGAAATTGATGCTGACGGGAATCCAAAAATGGCAGGGTTCGACTTCTCCGGATTTGGCGGCGGTGGTGGACGTGGACGCCAATCCGCTGGCGGATTTGGTGGTGGCGCAGGCATAAACCCTGAAGACATTTTGAAAGAATTTATGGGCGGATTTGGCGGTGGCGGTCGCGGCGGTGCCGGCCCTATGGGCATGGGCAGCGCAGGTGGATTTGGTGGCGCGGGCCAACGGGCGCAAAAGGGCCAAGACGTTAAGGTTGGTCTCAAGGTCACGCTAGAGCAAATTAGCGCGCAAAAGCCAGTTCCAGTAAAACTACCAAACGGCAAAACACTTTCGGTCAATCTGCCCCGCCCTGTCGAACATGGCCAGCAAGTTCGCCTGAAGGGCCAAGGTGAAGAACCACCTTTTGGCGGCTCGAAAGGGGACGTTTTGGTGAATGTGCGCATTCAACCGCACAAGCAATTCCGCTTGGACGGCAAAAACTTGCGCGTTGATGTACCGATAACGCTCTATGAAGCCGTTTTGGGCGGCAAAGTGCGTGTACCGACGCTTTCTGGCGCCGTTGAACTGAATGTGCCTGCCGGGATCGATACGACCAAGGCTATGCGCCTAAAAGGCAAAGGCATGTATGGCGAAGGCGATCTTTACGTCAATTTGCGCATAAAGCTGCCAGACGAAGCTGACCCGGACCTTGAAAGCCTAATGCGCTTTTGGCGCGATCAAAAGCCATATAATCCGCGCGGTTAGTCTTTGCGGTCTGCTGCGGCTCTGGCCAGACGGTCATTGATCGCGATGCCGATGCCTTCATTTGGTATCGGTGCGACGGCAATGGTTTTTGCACCTGTTTGATCTAGCGCTCTCAAAAAGCTGAAAAGATTTTTTGCTGCTTCACGCAAATCGGCTGTGGGCGACAGGTTCTTTGCATTGGCACCAATTTCGCCAAACCCGAGCAGCACTTCACCCTCGTTAGCGGTTTCTGCATTCAACCGGACTGCGGCGTTCGGAGCATAGTGCGATTTCAGCATCCCCGGCGCGACGATTTCGGCAGAGCTACTCGCGCCAACAGGTGCACCTGTTACCGAAGCCAATTCCTCAGCAGAAATGCTGCCCGGTCGCAAAAGCGTCAGCGCATCGCTACCAACAGCGACAATCGTTGATTCAATACCATTGTCACAATCACCGCCATCCACCACCGGCACTTCCCCACCAAAACCCTCGATGACATGGTTCGCCGATGTCGGAGATAGTTTTCCAGATGGATTGGCAGATGGCGCTGCAACAGGTTTGCCAAGGTTACCGATCATCTCGCGCGCAATAGGGTGCGCAGGCAAACGGATCGCAACCGTTTCCAAACCAGCAGTGACCAAATCAGACAGTTGTGCGTCGGACCGTTTCGGCAAAACCATTGTCAGAGGTCCCGGCCAAAATGCCGTTGCCAGTTTGTGCGCTAACGCCGGAAACTCAGCGATTTCCTCCGCCATATTGATATCCGCGCAATGCACGATCAACGGGTTGAAACGTGGGCGTCCTTTAGTCTCATAAATACTCAGCACTGCATAATCGTTCGACGCTAACCCTGCCAACCCGTACACAGTTTCTGTTGGCATGGCCACGACAGCGCCGTTATTCAATTGTTTAACAGCTTCGCTTACAGAGACCGGCGTTGGGTATTTGAGACGTTTGTTCATTCGCGCTGTTTGACAATTGAGCGCCGAAACGTCAAGAAACATATACTGCGAGAAGCAGTTTGGGGAAGCAATGTCGACACTTTTAATCACTCAGCCGCAAGGTTTGGAACACGCGACACCTGATGGTCATCCAGAGCGCGCGGACCGACTGCGGAGATTGCAGCAAGTGTTCGATCTTGACTATTTCGCCGATATTGACCGCAAAGAAGCTGCATGCGCCGGGCTTGAATTCGCGCTCGAGGCACACCCAAAAGAATATGTGCAACGCCTTAAAGAGTTGCGCCCTGTTGAGGGTATGTCTCAGATCGATGGAGACACCTACATCTCCAAAGAGTCGTTTTCAGCCGTGATGACAGCGATGGGCGCTGGCCTAGACGCGCTTGATGAGGTTG
>CAJXLH010000263.1 GCA_913055925.1 uncultured Maritalea sp.
CGAGCCGCTGCACTTCGCCACCAAAACTTTGGGCGAATTCAAGTGCTTTGTCCTCGGTGGAAAATGGTGCGAGTTCGGGCGCACCCATGCCGCCTTTTTTGTTGGATCCAACAACAAAATAGGCTTCGTCCGCACGGATCCAATTCATTTCACCCGGCTCAGACCAGCTTTTGGCTTTGCCCATATCGTTCACATACATCACGGCAATATCAGCCGACTGCTCTGGCGATTTAAAGTAGGCCAGTCCATCGCGCACTTGGGAAAACCACAAAGGATGTTGAATACCTGCCAAATGCATCTGCGCCTTTGGCCCCTCATGCTCAAGGATAACCATCTGACAGTAGTGACCTGCCGCTTCTTCCGTTAGGGCGATGGGCTCTGGTACCGCTTGCACCGCAGCTTCGCTCGAGCAACCGGCCAACAGGGCAGTAGCGATTAATAAAACCCCAGTTTTCAATTTCATCATGGCTCGATCTTTCTGAAAGCAAGAAATGCGAAAAACAAAGCGGCAAGCGGCCAGATCAACAGGGATGAAAGCTGCCCAGCAAAACCAGACACTTGGCTTGCGGCACCTAGTCCCGTCGCAAGCATGTTGACTGATTGCTCGGGCATATTGAGCAACCGGAATGCATCCGCAGGATTAGCAACCAACGCATATGGGAAAATCACTTTTGTGAAGTAACCGCCAGCATCCGCGACAAGCGCGCCGAGCAACCCAAGGTCGTAAAGGACCACAGCGATGAGCCATAAGCCAATGGCAATACCAGAAGCGGCACCGGTTTGTTTAACGAGGGCAGAAATCGCATAACCTAACCCAAGGAACGTGCCACCCAATGCCATTGATGTGGCGAAAAGACGAAGTAATGGCACAAGCTCAACCGCGCCAACGCCATAACGGTAAACTGTGATGGCCAGTGTTAGTCCAAGGCCGATGCCAATCGCTGCGCCGAGGACAATCATGTGCGCCAAAAACTTACCTAACAAAATTTCGATGCGCGACAAGGGATAGGACAGACCTAGCGCTAAAGTGCCGCGCTCTGCTTCGCCCGCAATGGCATCAAATGACAATAGCAGGCCTATCAGCGGCACCAAATAAACGGACAATGTGGTGATCGAAGTGAGCGCGATTGTCATTGGGCTAGCGCCCAGCTCACCGGTTGGTGCGTTGCCAGCGATTGTAAGAACAATGTTGAACAACGCCATCAACAGGATGGCTGTTGCGACCCATAAATTGCGCCGCGCGATGATCAGTTCCAATCGTGCAATTGAGAGAATTGAACTCATTAGTGCTTCTCCTCAACTTTGCTGAAATGACGATAAAGCTCTTCAAGGCTCGCGGGGGTCACATCGACATCTTTCACGATGGCGCCGAGCGCTGTAATGCTCGAAAGCACGCCAACTTTCTCGTCTGGCGTGCAGAACAATTCAACGGAGCGTCCATTAACGCGACTGCCGCCAAGTTGGGTGTTCACGCTTTCAATTGTCTCACTTGTCGCGGTTACTTTGAACTTGATCGGCAACGCAGCCTCTTTTCGCAGCGCCTGCAAGCTGTCGTTGGCAACGAGCTGACCCTTTGAAAGAATGGCAATCCGATCAGTGCGCAACTCGAGCTCTGTGAGGGCGTGGGACGACAACATCACCGCGCAACCATTTTCTGCGAGCTCTTCAACGATATCGTAAAACTCATGCCGGCTTACCGGATCTAGGCCGCTAGTGGGTTCGTCAAGAATGGCAAGTTTTGGTTGACCCAGCACCACTTGTGCAAGGCCGACCCGTTGGCGCATGCCTTTCGAGTAGGTACGGATTTTTCGATCCGCCGCATGTGCCAATCCAACCCGCTCAAGCAACTCGTCCGCTTGTGTTTTGGACGCCTTTTTAAGCCGTGCAAAATGGTGCAATTGCTCACGTCCAGTCAGCGAACCGTGAAATGCGACGCTCTCAGGCAAATAGCCCGTTTGTGCGCGCGCAGCCGCGCTGCCCGGCGCGTGGCCGAGCACAGAAATCGATCCTTCAGTGATCGGCATTAGACCAAGGATCATTTTAATGATCGTGGTTTTACCCGCACCGTTGTGCCCCAATAAAGCAACCCGTTCCCCGGCGGCAACGCTCAATGAAACATCTGAAACGGTTTGAAGTTTGCCATGTCGTTTGATGACATTTTTGATATCAAGGGCGGCCATTATAGCTCCTCCCATTCTTTTAATTCGGGCAAAACAGGCTGCATCAATGGAGACTTGTCGACAACGCCACCGGGCAACATGGCAGGGAACGCAGATTGCGACCATCGAATAAGCTGCACCGCGGGCGACCCGAGCAAAGACCTTGCAGCTGGTTGTGTCCACAATACGTGATCCATCACATCGTTCGGACGGTATGCTGTGTCGGCTACCCCGTCGCCATCCAGATCAAACGCCGCATGGTCAGACCAATAGTTGCCAGTGCCTTCGACACTCCAATCGACCCATTTTGAACCCACATATTTCACTTGTGTGCGGTTTGAGATGAATGCGTTTTCGGCGAAAGTGTTTCGTTCTGATCCGGCGGTAAAATGAATGCCGATTTGGCATTGTGCGAACAGATTTCGGTTAAATTCATTTTTGTGGGCGTTGTAGATGAACACGCATTTCTCGCCACCCTCTTCCACACGATTGCCGCGCACTTTGCTCTTATTGGTGTAGTTTAGCATGATGCCATGATCGCGGTCGCCGCGGCTGAGATTGTCCTCAATCACCACGCGGTCGGAATACATGATGGCGTAACCTAAATGGTTGCCCAAAGAAATGTTTCCGCGCACAACAGAATTGTTGGCGTGCATATAGTGGATGGCGAAACGAAGATCCCGCATCCGGTTACCGATAAACTCGTTCTTTTTCGAAGTATTGACGAATATCCCATCGCGTCCATACCGGATGTCGTTGCCAACCACCTTTGATCCGGTGGCGTTCCATACATAAATGCCATTGCCGCGCGCATTCATCCGGTGGTCCAACCGACCTTCAATGATGTTACGCTGCACTAGCGCTTTTTTGGTGCCGTGAATGTCGATGCCAACAAGATTGCCAAGAACTTGATTGTCTTCCACAAGCGCACGGTCTGCGGTTTTGGCGATGGTGATGCCGGCGTCCTTGTGCTCACCGTCGGAGCCAGAACCGGTTACTTTTAGGCCACGGACCACAACGTCGTTAGCGTGAATGGTAATCACGGACCCTTGTTCATTTCCCTTGATGTGGGCATGTCCCTGCCCATCCATAACAAGCGAAGTTTGAATTTCAATCGGGCCATTATAGACCCCGGGTGCGAGGCGGATGACATCACCCGCCTCAGCATTGTTGAGTGCATTCGCCAGTGCTTCGCCTTCAGGCGTAACTTGCCATTCGCGGGCTACAGCAGTGGCCGCAAAAAAGGTAACAAGCAATATTGCGATTAAGCGAAGCATTTGGCCGACAATCCTTACTTAGGCTCTACGAACATCCGGCCGCGCATTTCCATGTGCAATGCGTGACAGAACCACTGGCAATAGAACCAGTGCACACCAGGACGTCCGGCTGTGAATGTCACAGAGGCTGTGGCCTGAGGGCCAACTTCAATGGCAACGCCATGGTTGGACATACAGAAGCCGTGTGTCAGGTCGTCAATGTCATCAAGGTTTGTGATATACACAGTGACTTCATCGCCTTGCTTCACAGTGAAGCTTTCAAGCGAGAAGTTCGGTGCAACAGATGTCATGTAAACACGAACTTTGTTGCCATCACGGATGACTTCTTCTGAACCTTCTTCCAGATCAACGCCGTCAGCTTCAGCTTGCTTGCGCGCATCTTCCCAATATGGGTCGTCACGCTTCCAAACTTCGCTTGGGTTCACTTTAGAACGGTGCACAATGATCGAATCGTGCGGCTCAGCGAAAGTTGGACCGTCATGCACAACTTTCATTTCGTCAGATGTAATGTCGATGAGCTGCTCGTTTTCAGGCTTCAAAGGACCCACGTTGATAAAGCGGTCTTTTGAGAACTTGTTCATAGACACAAGCCATTTGCCGTCCGCTTCCGCTGTTTCACCCATTGAAGTTGAGTTGTGACCAGGCTGGTACGCCACATCAACTTTTGAGATGATCGGATCAACATCTTCACCTGCATATGCGCGGATGGCTTTCTCGATGTTCCATTTGACGACCTGACTATCAAGGAACAGGGTGGTCAGGGCATTGCCCTTGCCGTCAAATGCGGTATGTAGC
>CAJXLH010000264.1 GCA_913055925.1 uncultured Maritalea sp.
AACCTATACAATCAAGGCGATTGGGGCATTGAGGGCGCGTTAAAACGTGGCTCATGGTCTCAAACCAAGAGTTTTATCGATAAAGGCCGTGATTGGATCACGGAAGAAGTGAAGTCATCTGGCCTTCGTGGTCGTGGTGGCGCGGGTTTCCCAACTGGTTTGAAATGGTCATTTATGCCTAAAGTGAGTGACGGTCGTCCTCACTATTTGGTCGTTAATGCCGACGAATCTGAGCCTGGAACTTGTAAAGACCGCGAGATCTTACGTCACGATCCTCATCATTTGGTTGAAGGTTGCCTTTTGGCTGGTCGCGCCATGGATGCGCATCATGCCTACATTTATGTGCGCGGCGAATTTGTTCGCGAGCGCGAGCGTTTGCAGGCGGCAGTTGATCAGGCATACGAGAAAAACCTGATCGGTAAGAACAATGTGCATGGTTGGGACTTTGATATCATCGTCCACCATGGCGCTGGCGCTTATATCTGTGGTGAAGAAACCGCATTGATCGAAAGTCTTGAAGGCAAAAAAGGTCAGCCGCGTTTGAAGCCGCCATTCCCAGCGGGTATGGGCCTTTATGGCTGCCCGACAACCGTGAACAATGTTGAATCGATCGCCGTCGTGCCTGAAATTCTTCGTCGTGGTGGTTCTTGGTTTGCCGGTCTTGGCCGTGAAAACAATACAGGCACCAAGCTTTTCTGTGTCTCTGGTCACGTTAATCAGCCAGCGACGTTTGAAGAAGAAATGGGCCTGACCTTTGGTGAGCTCATCGACAAGCATTGCGGCGGTATTCGCGGTGGCTGGGATAATCTTTTGGCGGTTATTCCCGGTGGTTCGTCTGTTCCTTGTGTTCCTGGCGATAAAATGCGCGAAGCTGTGATGGATTTTGACGGTCTTCGTGAAGTTGGCTCATCACTCGGTACGGCAGCTGTGATCGTCATGGACAAGTCCACAGACATCATCGCGGCGATTGCGCGTTTGTCTTACTTCTATAAGCACGAGAGCTGTGGCCAGTGCACGCCTTGTCGCGAAGGCACCGGCTGGATGTACCGCGTGATGGAGCGCATGGTGCGCGGCGAAGCGCAAAAGCGTGAGATTGACATGCTGTTTGAAGTGACCAAACAGGTTGAGGGTCACACCATTTGTGCGCTTGGCGATGCTGCGGCATGGCCGATCCAAGGTCTTATCAAGAATTTCCGCCCTGTGATTGAAGAGCGGATTGATCAATACACCCACAATGCCAAAGCGGATGGTGCTGTACCGTCCATTGCAGCGGAATAGGCGGCAAGTATGGCCAATATTAAAGTTGACGGACAGGAAATTGAAGTTCCCGATTATTACACGCTTATGCAAGCGTGTGAGGAAGCGGGTGCTGAGGTTCCTCGTTTTTGTTACCACGAGCGGCTTTCTGTGGCAGGTAACTGCCGCATGTGCCTTGTTGAAGTGAAGGGCGGGCCGCCAAAGCCAGCCGCTTCATGCGCCATGAGCGTGCGCGATTTGCGCCCGGGGCCAAATGGTGAAGCACCAGAAGTGTTCACCAACACGCCGATGGTGAAAAAGGCGCGCGAAGGCGTGATGGAATTTTTGCTGATCAACCACCCGCTTGATTGTCCGATTTGTGACCAAGCTGGTGAGTGCGATTTGCAAGACCAAGCCATGGCATATGGTGTAGATAGTTCTCGCTACCAAGAAAACAAGCGTGCGGTTGAAGACAAATATATCGGGCCGTTGGTGAAAACCATCATGACCCGCTGTATTCACTGTACACGCTGTGTTCGCTTCACAACTGAAGTTGCGGGCATTTCCGAGCTTGGCCTGATTGGCCGTGGCGAAGATGCGGAGATTACAACATATCTTGAGCAGGCGATGACGTCTGAATTGCAAGGCAATGTTATCGATCTTTGCCCAGTTGGCGCACTGACATCTAAGCTATACGAGTTTACGGCGCGTCCTTGGGAATTGAACAAGACCGAAAGCATCGATGTGATGGATGCGGTGGGTTCAAACATCCGCGTTGATAGCCGTGGTCGCGAAGTGATGCGGATTATGCCGCGGATCAATGAGCTCGTGAACGAAGAGTGGATTTCAGACAAGACGCGCTTCATTTGGGATGGCTTGAAGTCTCAACGTTTGGATCGTCCATACGTCAAGAAATCACGCAAACTGCAAGCAGCTGAATGGAATGATGCTTTCGCAGCGATTGCACGTGCTGTGAAGAAAGCAGCACCTGAAAAGATCGCGGCGATCGCTGGCGATATGACAGGCGTTGAAGAAATGTATGCCCTTAAAGGCATCATGCAAGGACTTGGCGCGAAATCTATGGACGTACGTCCGGCTGGTTCAGTGCTTGATCCAAGCAAAGGTCGTGCGAGCTACATCTTCAATCCGGGCATTGCAGGTATCGAGCAAGCCGATGCGATTTTGATCGTTGGCGCGAACCCACGCAAAGAAGCAGCGATTTTGAATGCGCGTATCCGCAAGGCATGGCGCGCTTCTGGCATGTTGATTGGCGTGATCGGCGAGCAGGCCGATCTGAAATACGATTACGAATATCTTGGTGCTGGTGTTGATAGCCTTCACGAAGTTGCTGGCGGCACAACCAAATTTGCGAAAGCCTTTAAGAAAGCCAAGCGTCCACTCATTATTGTGGGCGAGGGCGCTCTTACAGGTACTGCTGGTAAAGACGTACAAGCTTTGGCTGCGACTGTTGCGAAAGAAACCGGCGCGCTAACCGCTGATTGGAACGGTTTTGCTGTTCTTCACAATGCAGCGTCACGTGTCGGTGGCTTGGATGTTGGCTTCGTGCCTGAAAAAGGTGGCCTTGACCGCGCGGGTATGGATAATGCTGCATCTGCGGGCGATTTGGACGTTGTGTTCTTGCTCGGTGCCGATGATATCGACATGGAAGCTTATAAAGACGCGTTTGTTGTTTATATCGGCTCACATGGTGATGTTGGTGCACACGCGGCAGACGTCATTCTGCCTGGTGTCGCATACACTGAGAAAAGCGCAACTTACGTGAATACCGCTGGCATGGTGCAGCAAACCGTACGCGCCGTCTTCGGCCCGGGTGATGCAAAAGAAGATTGGGCGATTTTGCGGGCGCTTTCAGCGCATTTGGGCAACACATTGCCGTTCGACAATCTCAACCAGCTTCGCGCAGCACTTTATGCGGAATATCCGCATTTTGCTGATTTGGAAGCGTTGGCAAACGAAGATGCGAAGTCAGTTGAGAAGCTTGCGAAAGTTCCAGCACGTCCGAAAAAGACTGCGCTTTCTTCTGCAGTGGATGATTTCTACCTCACCAACCCAATTGCACGTGCATCCGCTGTGATGGCTGAGTGTTCACAATTGGCGTCTGGCGACAAGATGGAGGCAGCGGAGTAAAATCATGTGGGATTGGTTACTACTTGCACTTGATTATCTGCTCGGTGTTCCGATTTTGGGCCTTGGCACGATGGTGGGCTTTGTTTGGAAGGCCCTGTTGCTGCTTGTCACTTTGTTGATTTTTGTCGCTTACGTGCTGCTTGCCGACCGGAAAATCTGGGCTGCAGTGCAAATCCGTAAGGGACCGAACGTGGTTGGTGCCTTTGGTTTATTGCAAAGCTTTGCGGACCTTTTGAAGTTTGTCTTCAAAGAGCCTGTCATTCCAGCAGGGTCGGACAAGGTATTGTTCCTTCTTGCGCCGCTTATCACGGTTTTGGTGGCCTTGGCTGCTTGGGTTGTGGTGCCGCTTGATGAAGGTTGGGCTCTGGCTGACCTAAATGTGGGCATCCTTTATGTTCTCGCGGTATCGTCGCTTGGCGTTTACGGTGTGATCATTGGCGGTTGGGCGTCGAACTCCAAATATCCATTCCTTGGCGCGCTACGCTCAGCAGCGCAAATGGTGTCTTACGAAGTTTCAATCGGCTTTGTGATAATTACAGTGTTGCTTTGCGTTGGTTCGTTGAACCTCACAGACATTGTGATTGCGCAAAAAGAGATGGGTCTTGCCCACGCACTTGGCGTTCCTTGGTTGTCGATCCTCAACTGGTTCTGGCTGCCATTGTTTCCAATGTTCGTGATCTTCTTCATTTCAGCGCTAGCCGAAACAAACCGTCCTCCATTCGATTTGCCTGAAGCGGAATCTGAATTGGTTGCGGGTTTCATGGTCGAATATGGCTCTACGCCATACATGATGTTCATGCTCGGTGAGTATGTGGCGATTGTTTTGATGTGTGCAGATCGGAA